>JASEHU010000118.1 GCA_030018635.1 bacterium | reverse complement strand
CTTTTGAAAACAGTAAAAGTGAAAAAGACCTTAAAGGCATAAAAGAAGAAGCAAGAGATTATGACGGTATCCTTATCTTTGGTGTAGAATTAAACAAAAGGGGAAATAACCTCCTGCCTACAAGGACACAATTTGCCGAGATTACAAGGGCATTTAACAGGGAATATCACTATACCCCGGTTGTAGTAGTTTTTAAGTATGATAAATATATATCCTTTGCCAGTGCCCAGAGGTTCAAATATAGTCAAGAGTGGCGTGAAGGAGAAAAGGCAGGCAAGGTATCGCTCCTTAAAGATATTGATTTTTCAAATCCTCACACCGGACACCTGAAGATACTTCAAAGTCTTGCTATTGAAAGAGCGGGTAAGAAAGCAGTCAATTCTTTTTCTGATTTGTACGAATACTGGCAGGAAGTGTTCAGTGTTTCCATACTTAATAAGCAGTTTTATGAGGAGCTTTTTCATTGGTATCTCTGGGCGGTTAAGAATGTTAAATTCCCTGATGATGTTGAAAAAGATGAAAAGGTAAGAAACGCTATCAGTATTATCAGGTTGATTACCCGGCTCATCTTTATCTGGTTCGTAAAAGAAAAAGGGTTAATTCCTGATGAATTATTTGACCAAAACCATTTAAAAGGTATTCTCAACTATTCGGATAAGACAGGCAGCACCTATTACAAGGCTATCCTTCAAAACCTCTTCTTTGCCACCTTAAATACAGAAATGAATAAAGATAAACCAAATAATCGCAAGTTTGTAAACCGCCAATATGGAATACCTTATTTTTACCGCTATGCAAGATTTTTTACTGATACAGAGAAGGAGTCCCTGGTATTGTTTGAGAACATTCCGTTTCTTAATGGTGGGCTATTTGAGTGCCTGGATAAAAATGTTGGACAGGATAATGAGGTCAGAATTGATTGCTTTTCTGAGAGACCGATCAATGAGACAAGGCTAAAGGTGCCTGATGAGCTCTTCTTTTCTCCTGAAAAGTCCGTTGACCTTAATGAAGCCTACGGCACAAAAAACAAATCCTATAAAGTCAAAGGCTTGATTAACATCTTAGGCAGCTACAAATTTACCATTACAGAAAATACCCCGATAGAAGAAGAGGTTGCCCTTGACCCTGAATTGCTCGGCAAGGTGTTTGAAAGCCTCCTGGCCTCATATAACCCAGAAACCCAAACCACTGCCAGAAAACAGACAGGCTCATATTATACTCCCAGAGAGATAGTCAATTATATGGTGGATGAATCGCTTCTGGCATATCTCTCAAATGCGATTATAAGTGATAATGACAAGGATGAGCATCTCCGACATCTCTTTTCCTACACGGAAGAGGAGCATAAATTCACCGATCAGGAAGTATCTCTATTGGTTGACGCCATAGATAATATAAAAATACTTGACCCTGCCTGCGGCTCAGGTGCATTCCCTATGGGTATTCTACACAAACTGGTCTACATCTTAAGGAAATTAGACCCCGATAACCAGAGATGGAAACAGAAGCAGAAAGACAAGGTGTTGGAAATCCCGGACAGCACTGTCAGGGAGAAATTGCTTGAAGATATTGAAACAGCATTTGCGAACAATGAACTGGACTACGGCAGGAAATTATACCTGATTGAGAATTGTATCTACGGTGTGGATATACAACCGATAGCTTGCCAGATTGCCAAACTTCGATTCTTTATCTCTCTCATTGTTGACCAGAAAACAGATGCAACCAAACAGAATATGGGAGTGAGGCCACTGCCAAATCTGGAGACCAAATTCGTTGCTGCCAACACATTGATTGGGATTGAAAAACCAGCCCAGATGACTTTGCGAAATCCAGAAATAGACAGCAAGGAAGAAGAACTGAAAAAGGTGCGTGAGCGTCACTTTACAGCCCGCACACCGCAAACAAAAGAGAACTATCGTAAAGAAGATGAACGGCTAAGAGCGGAAATTTCAGGACTGCTCAAAAGAGATGGTTGGCCTTCTGATATAACAGACAAACTTGTCCATTGGGAGCCTTATGATCAGAATGCCTCTGCCGGTTTCTTTGACGCAGAATGGATGTTCGGGATAAAAGATGGATTTGATGTGGCGATTGCCAATCCACCGTATGGTAATTTATTAAAATCTCACGAAAAAAAATCAATGGACAATAAATATCCATTCTCCACTCTTTCTGATATTTCGAGTCCTTTTATAGAAAGAGGTTTTACTTTACTAAAGGAGCATGGCAATTTGATATTTATAATAACCTACGCCATAACATTTAGTAAAGATTTTTCAAAAAGCAGAGAACTAATGGCAAAAGGTTTTGCTGAAAATTATGTTTATACCTTTGATAGAGATAAGTGCAGAATTTTTGAAAGCATGACTCAAACAGTCTCAATAATTAAGTGCTTTAATAAAAATTCTCCTTACAAAAAAGGTATTTTTACAAGTAGAATGTTTAGAGAAACACCTGATATTCATAGTATCCATGTTAGCAATGTAGATAATCTTTTATTGCCTATTGGGGCAAAATATTCTCAAAAACATCGTCTTCCTAAAATTGGTGAAACAATAAACATTGATATCCTTAATAAATTATTGTCTTTTAAATATAAAGCTAAAGAAGCTATTCAAGACAAAGGAGGAGAAAGGATTTGGGTTAGGACAAGTGGAAACTATTGGTATAATGTCTGGGATAAAGAGCCGTATAAAAGTAGTGAAATTAAACCAATATCAGTAAAGCAATCATATTCTAATTTCGTGTTGCTTTTAATAAATTCATCTCTTTTTTATTTCTGGTTTAGGTTGTACGGAGATGGAAGACACATGAATTTTGATATTTTGAACGAAATGCCTATACCTGAAGAAAAATTTATTAGAAGACAAGATAGATTACTGACTAAACTTAGTAAATCGCTTATGAATTCGCTTTTTTCTGTCTTTGATAAAGAAAGGGATAGATTTTTAACAAGTAATATCAAAGACCAGATTGATATGATTGATTTGGTGTTATGCAAGTATTTTTATGGATTAAACTATGAAGAAATATTGCATATTATGAATTATGATTCAGAAGTAAGAACAGGGATTAAACTACAACAACCCTTCATCGCCCTTGTCAACCAAATCCTCTTCCTAAAAAAATCCGACCCCAATGCCGACACCAGTGTATTGGAGGCAGAGATTGACCGTCTGGTGTATGAGTTATACGGCTTGACTGAGGAAGAAATAAAAATTATAGAGAGGTGAATCAATGAAAAACAGTAAAACTTTGTGGGATATAAGCAATAGACCGTCTACAAAAACTAAACTTGAAATATTAGAAAAAGTTTTTGGGATATGGCTTACAATCTGGAACAAACAAAATTGGGTTAAAAATGAGTGGTATGTCATAGATTTATTTGTTGGGCGAGGTAAATATATAGACAATAACAATGAAGTAAGTGGCTCACCTCTTATTTTTCTTGAAAAAATTGTTGATAAAAAAGACAAATTTAGACCGAATTTAAAAATAAAATTATTTTTTATTGAGAAAGATAAAAGCAATTTTGATTTCCTAAAAGAAGAGGTTGAAAAATTTATCAGCGAAAATTCCCAAATAAAAAATATTGTTGAAATAATATATTTCAACAATAATTGTAATTCAGTTATAGGAGAAATCATAAATCAAATAAAAAGCGATGGCAAATATCCTCTTCTTGTATTTATAGACCCGACAGGATTACAAATCAAAAAAACTACTATCCAGGAAATTGTAAAGTTAAAAAATCCTAAAGATATAGTATTTAACTATATCTTAGAAGGAGTTAGAAGAACAAGTGGAATAGCAAAAAAATTACATCGACAAGAAAATCTCAATGTTAAAGAAATAAAAACCATAGAAACATTAACACAATTTATAGGAGAAGATGTCAATGTTATTAAATCTGACATTGAAATTCTAAAAGATTATTGTTCTGTTTTTACTTCTAACAATCTAAGAATAGTTGCTTATGATATAAAATATCCGGATAGAAATGATATTTTATATTATCTTCTCTTCGCTTCAAAGAAATCATCAATTACAGATATAGTCAAAGATATTTATAGTCGGCAAAAAGAGAAGATATTAGGTCCGACTCTATTTGGTGGAAGCGAATTTTATAAAGAAGGGATTCTAACAGTATCATCTGATATTCTAACAATAAAGAGAAAATCATTGCTTTACAAAACTAAGGTTGAGTATGGGAATTGGACAATTAACCACATTATGGGATGTAAACACGGCTGTAAATTCCCTTGTTATGCTATAATGATGGCTAAAAAATTTGGTTGGGTTAAAGATTACGAAGATTGGAAAATACCAAGAATTGTTGAAAATGCTTTAGAACTTTTGGAAAAAGAAATTCCTAAATATAAGAATGAAATAGATTTTGTTCATTTATGTTTTATGAGTGACCCCTTTATGTATAACTGCGACAAAAAAGATTTAATACCAGAAATAAAAGAAATGACATTAAAGATAATTAAAAAGTTAAATGAAGAAGGTATAAGAATAACAACTTTAACAAAAGGAGTATATCCTAACGAAATTTTAGACAAGAAGAAATTTTTAGAAAACAATGAATATGGAATTACATTAGTTTCATTGAGTAAGGACTTTAAAAATAAGTTTGAGCCTTTTTCAGCACCTTATGAAGAACGGATTGCGAGCTTAAAAAAGTTATCTGACAACGGATTAAGAACATGGGTTAGTTTGGAGCCATATCCAACACCAGAACTTGATGCAACCGCAGGAGACATTGAAAAGATCTTAGAAGAAATCTCATTTGTGAAAAAGATAATTTTTGGAAAATTGAACTATCGTAGGTTGACTGAATACAATAATAATTATTCTCAAACATGGAAAAACAATGATGATTTTTATAACGCAATGTCGCAGAGGGTAATAAATTTCTGTGAAAGAAATAATATAAAATACCATATAAAATTTGGCACCCCTTTAAGTAAAAATAAAACAGTAGATATCTTTAAGGAATAAATATGGTTTTTAAGCCTCAGATGGATGAAGTGGGGAGGTTAAATAGTTAACATAAGAAGTAATAAAGAGGGAAGTTATTCAATTGTCAAATCCTCTCCCTGAAAAAATCCGACCCCAATGCTGACACCAGTGCTTTGGAGGCAGAGATTGACCGTCTGGTGTATGAGTTATACGGTTTAACAGAAGAGGAAATCGCCATTGTGGAGGGGGTAAGAAAATGAGTAAACTTTTTGAGAATTCAAAATACAAAGATTTTCTAACGGATATTAAAGAACGAATATATAAGGCTCAATATGAAGCATTAAAGCAGGTAAATAGAGAACTTATAGAACTCTATTGGGATATTGGAAGGATGATAGCAGAAAGACAAAAAGAATATGGCTGGGGTAAATCTGTGGTTGAGAATCTTGCCCGGGATTTACAAAAAGAGTTTTCAGGGATAAAAGGGTTTTCAGTGCAAAATCTTTGGTATATGCGTCAATTTTATCTGGAATATTATAGAGATACAAATCTCCAACCATTGGTTGGAGAAATTAGCTGGACCAAACACTTAATTATTATGAGTCGTTGCAAAGAAAATCAAGCGCGTGAGTTTTACATTACTATGACCAAAAAATTCGGCTGGACAAAGAATGTACTTATTCGTCAGATTGAAAATCAATCCTTTGAAAAGATGCTTGCCAATCAGACGAATTTTGATAAGACAGTTCCTGCAAAAATACGCCATCAGGCAAAATTAGCGGTAAAAGACGAATATACTTTTGATTTCCTTGAGCTTGGCGAAGAGCATCTTGAGAGAGAACTAGAACGCAGCCTTATGAATATTGTTCGTAAGTTTCTGTTAGAGATGGGAGGGTGTTTTTGTTTTATCGGGAATCAATATCGTATAGAGATAGACGGTGAGGAATTTTTTATTGACTTGCTCTTATACCACAGACAGTTAAAATGTCTTGTCGCTATCGAGTTGAAGATTGGAAATTTTAAGCCCGAATACGCCGGCAAGATGCAATTTTACCTTTCAGCAATCAATGATAGATTGAAAATGAAGGACGAGAATCCTTCCATCGGAATTATTATCTGCAAGGGTAAGAACCGAACAATCGTTGAATATGCGTTAAAAGATGTCAATAAACCGATTGGCGTTTCCACCTACACCATAAAGAAAACACTGCCTAAACAGTTGTCAAAATACTTGCCTTCTTCAAAAGAACTGGCAGAGAGTGTTGAGATTATAGAATGAAATTAGAGGGAAGAACTAAACAAATAGAATTTTAGCGGATGTTGTTGAGTTTATTGATTTATTTAGAATAGAACACGGATAAAAAATCAGTGAAAATCCGTTAAATCCGTGTCATCAGTGTTCTATTGTTAGAGAAAATGCTTGACCGAGGAGGAGATAGCCATTGTGGAGGGGAGTGCCAAAGGAGCAAAATAATGACAAGTAAAAAAGAAACGATACAAGTATCTGATTACCTTCAATTCGTAAAAGAGATAAAGGAAAAGATTGTCTCTGCTCGTATTACTGCTTATCGTGGATTAAACAGAGAGTTAATAAAATTATATTGGAATATTGGGGGAAATATTGTAGAAAGGCAGCAAAAGTTTG
>JASEHU010000117.1 GCA_030018635.1 bacterium | reverse complement strand
AAATCTCTACCTGATCTCCACCCATCTCTACCAATCTCTACCCCACCGTTAACTGGGCAGTTACAGGCAGCATGATTTTACCCACAAATTTTACACGCACCCTTGTAACAGGCAGCAATTCTCATTATGGCAGAAATCGTGTCCAATGTTGAGATTAGGTGGAGAGAAAGTGGAGATTTATGGGATGGTTCACCTTAGTTTGAAAACTTGCGGTTAAAAGATGGAGTTGAAATTAGAAGGCAGAAATTAGAAATTGGGGGATTTCTGTTTAAATAAAAAATAACTTGCCTTTTTAGGCAATTTCTGGTAAAATGGAGGTAGAAAGAGGGGAAAAGGGGAAAGGGGTTAATGATTTTGGATTTTCGATTTTGGATTGTGGATTGTGGCTTGAAGAAATCGAAAATCCAAAATCATTAAACCCTCAAACCCTTCCTGATCCCAAGGAGTACTACTATGCTGGAAACAATAAATCCATTTGTCTATGATAGACCACTTGACCCAATAAAGGATAAGGATATTTCTATCATTAGAAAGACAAAAATAAATGAGGTAATATTGGGTTTAGAAAAAGGGGATTATTTTGCCCTATTAGCCCCTCATCATACAGGAAAAACTACCTTCATTTACCAGGTGATGGAAAAAATCAAGCAAGTCTTACCTGATAATTATAGATGTATTTATATTAATTTTAAAGGGATTGAACATTATAGTTTAGAGATATTTTTTCAACACCTTACCCAGTATATTATCCTCCGGGTCCAAAAAGAAGGCTGGGGAGGTATATCCGGCGGAACGCATATAAAAAATGCAGGTCATTTCAGTCATTTTCTTGAAATTATTGCCTCAAAGATAGATTTTAACCTGGTATTTTTCTTGGATGAGGTTGAAATTCTACCTGAAGAGCTGGCCAGAGAATTATTGTTTGTCTTAAGAACAAGATACATTGAATCGACCATAAACCAAAAATTCAAAAAGACGACTGTTTTAATCTCCACAACAGTAGATTTACTTGAATTGACAACCGGAGAAGATGCCAGGACCTCGCCTTTTAATATAGCTAAACAAATAACCTTAAGCGACTTTCAGGAAGAAGAGGTTTTAATATTCATCCAAAAACTTAATCAAATAGGGATTGAAATAAATACAAATTGTATCAATAAACTTTACGAAACAACCAAAGGACAACCTTACTTAGTTCAAAAAATATGTTATCTGGTAGTTGAGCTCGCCAAGGAGAAGATAAAGAAGGAAAAGAAGGAAATAACATTGGAGGAGTTTAATAAGTGTATCGAGCAAATAAGTCAAGAAGAGGATGAATCCTTTGCCTATCTAACCTTAAAGATTGAGCAGGAATTAGAAAATGATTTAGAATTACTTAATATCTTAGAAAATTTACTCTACAGCACCGAAGATACCTATATTATTGGTAAATGGGATGCGAGTTTTAAAAAATTAGAATTAGCCGGGGTAATTGCCAGAGAAGGTAATAAAATCCGAATAAGAACCCCGATTTACGAAAAGATTCTAAAAAGACATTTTACTAAGGCATATTTTGCCCGAATTTATTTTGCCAGAGAAAAATGGGGAAAGGCAACCCAAGATTTTAAAGAGCATCTTGATAATATAAACCGCGAGGAGTTAAAGGCAATTGCCGAAATCTCACAAATGCAGGTAGGATTAATTACCAGGACGAATACCTTGACATTAAAAAAATTACCTCTTGATAAAATCCTGGATATGATTTTAGAATCGATTGTCCAATGCTTTGGATTTGAAAGAAGTTATCTCTATCTGGTAGATAGAAAGGAAGAGAAACTTATCTGTCATCGAATAGTCGATTCTAAAAATCAAATCTCTAACCAGGTTTTAAACCTGAACCAGGTTTTAAACTTGAACCAGGTTTTAAACTTGGACCAAGTTTTAAACTTGAAGGATAGCCTTTACCATATTTATCTTAAAGGGGATACTAAATCCCATTTAACAACGGTTGTCTTAGAGCAGGAGGAATACCTTAATCCCGAAATTTCAGAACAGGCAAAAAACGACCCATATCTTAAACAACACTTTGGGGGAAAAGGCTCAGTATTGGCAATTCCTTTAATGAATGAAGATAAATCTATTGGCATATTAGGTGTTTATAACTTAACGCCAATAAAAGAAGAGGAAAGAAATCTTATCTCTTCCTTTGCCAATCAAATAGCCCTGATAATTAAAAATGATACCCTCTGTAGACGGCTTCACATATTAAATGAGATTTCCGAGATAATAGCCTCCAATACAGAGATTTCAATTATCCTGAATTCAATTATAAAAAAGATATTAGAAGGAATTGACTCCTCTGAAATTGGTTTATTTGAGATTAAAGATAAGGTCTTAAATCTCAAGGAAAATATAGACTGGGGACAAGAGAATGAATATAAGTTGGGAAAAGGAATTATTGGCACAGTTGCCAAAAATGGAAAACCAAACAAAATCTCTCTGGCAAATGAAGAGATATTAGCCGTTCCTTTAAAATTTGAAGATAAGGTAATTGGGGTATTAGGGGTTCTCAGCATATTACCTAATTCTTTTAACACCGATGATATAGAATTTCTCTCCACCTGTGCAGAACAAATCGTGATGGCGATTGATAAAGATAAATATTTTGAAGAGATATTGAAATTGCAATAATCATTTAGACACAAAAAACTTTGGTAATCAGTAATCGGCAATGGGTTGCAGAAAACCATTTCCCTTGGTTTCTGATTACCGAGCACTATTTTTTACTTACTTGACACCTACCGTTGCCTTTATTAAAGTTTCCGGTACAAAATCACTCGTCACAAATTCGGTCTCGTATCTTGAATTGTGAATTAATATTCTTTTAATTTATAATTCAAGATGCGAATACCAATTTACAATTCAAGCCCCTCTACTTCAACCTGTTTTTACTATTCTATTTATAACACACCACTTCTCTTTTGTCGAGTCCATTTTGCTAAAATGCTAAAATATGGGATGTGTCCCTCTTCCGTCCATATGATTTTTAAATATTTTGGATATTTTAGAAGATTGACCTTAATTTTCCTGATTCCCAACCTTGAAGATTTCTTAAGCTGGTACTATCTGCTTGATCTCCTTACTTACAGGTTGTTCTTTTAAGTTCCAGTTCTGTAATGCTCTCTGTCCACGCTCCTCAACTAACTGAACGAATTCATGTATCTTCAAGTTCTTGGTCTTTTCATAGTCTTCTTCCTGACGAGTGTGGAGATCTCTCATAAATGCTGGTTCTCTATACATAGATTTTTCACACCTCCTCTTCTACAAACTCTGTTGGAACTGCTATCTCTGGAGCAAATATTCCTGCAGTTACATTAAATTCTCTAATTGCCTTTCGCTTATGAATTCCAGCAATATGTCTGCAATTCCAGGTAACAAGATAATCAATTTTATATATTGAGGCAACCGCTACATGAAAAGCATCTCCTCTATATTTGATAGGGATAATTCCTTCTTTGATATACCTTTCAACAAGTTCTTCGACGGCTGGATTGATCGTAAGCTCTTTGAAACCAATTATTAACTCTTTGAATTTACTCTTCTTTGGTTCTTCATTATTGCTCAATTCAGCGATAGTAATTGGAGATATGTATACATCATATTTATCTAATTCTTCCCAAAAAGTTCTGGTTACATCTCTTTTCTCTGGCTCACGGTCATCATAATAAGCACTTGGCACGGAAGTATCTAAATATATGCTTTCTCTCATTACCTTACCTCATATATCTTATATGGATTTACAACTCTTTAATTAAAATTTGCGAATACCAATTCACAATTCAAGACTTTCTACTTCAACCTATTTTTACTATTCTATTATAACACACCATTTCTCTTTTGTCGAGTAAATTTTGCTAAAATGCTAAAATATGGGATGTGTCCCTCTTCCGTCCCCTTCCGTCGTTTTACTTACTTGACACCTACCGTTGCCTTTATTAAAGTTTCCGGCACAAAATCACTCGTCAAAAGTTCGGTTTCAACCATTAAACCTTTAGAGTCTAATTCAAGTTCAAATTCAGGATAGACAATCTCTTTTCGTTTAGACTCTGAAAATAGCACAAAAAGGACTAAAAAACCCAACAAAGAAATTGTTGTTCCCATAAAAACCGCTATAGGTATTTTATTGCAGACAAACAAGATAAACATTTCGATAAGCACTAAAATTATAATTCCAATAATTAAATAGGTAGTCCATGCGATGGATTTAGGTTTTGAGAGTTCGTTCATTTTTTTTAATTCTTTAAGGTTATGATGAGCACGAGCATAAGCCGAGTCTAATTTTATCGCCTGTTCAAATTCTACCTTAGCCTCCTCAACCATATTCAATTTAGCTAAGGTAAATCCTAAGTTATTATGCACCATAGGGATTTGGAAATCAATTTCTAATGCCTGTTTATATTCCTTCTTTGCCTCTTCATATAAGCCCTGTTCAACATATAAATTCCCCAGATTAATATAGACCTCTTTTAAATTTGGCTCTAATCTTTTAGCCTCATTATATTCCATTTCTGCCTCATCATATCGTTTTAAATCCGCTAATAATTTACCAAGATTAAGATAGGTTACGGCTAAATAAGGTGATGCAGATGGTAATTTTTTAATGGCATCTCTAAATGTTGTTTCTGCCTCCTCATATTTCCTTAATTTAGTTAATGCAATTCCCAGATTATTTTGAGCTAACCCAAGATGTGGAACTAACTCGAGTGCCTTGTTATATGAATTTTCAGCCTCTTTCAACCTATTCATTTTCCCCAGAATAATACCGTAGTTATAATGGGCAATGAACAATTCCGGGGCAAGACGAATAGCCCGTCTGAATTCTTTTTCTGCCTCATCATAAGTTCCTTCATTGGCTAATGAAACACCTAAGTTGATGTGTGTCAATGGGCTAATTTGCCCTTCCTGAGTTAAAATTTCTACTTCTCCCATTTTTATTATTCACCTCCATAAAATTTATGATGTCAGGTATAGGATCAAATACACTCAATCTAAAACGGCAATTCACTCATGGCAAAAATAGGTAATAAAATGGATATAAAAATAAAGGCGACGAAGATACCCATACATAAGATTATACAGGGTTCTAACAAGGCAATCAATGCCCTTAAAGAATTCCTGATTTTAGTTTCGTAGGTATCTGCCACCTTGTTTAACATATCCTCTAAATTACCTGTTTCTTCACCACAGGCAACCATGTAAACCAAAAGGTCGGGGAATACCCCACTTGCTCGTAGGGGGGTAGCTATTTTTTCCCCTTCTTTTATACTTCCCTGAATCTCACCTATACTTTTTGAAATAACCGCATTACCAACCGCCTCTTTGACAATAAGTAAGGATGGCAGTAAGGCAACCCCTCCCTTCAATAAAGTACTCAGACTTTTGCTAAACCTATTTATGACTATCATTTCGACTAAAGAACCCAGGACCGGTATCTTTAATTTGAATTTGTCAAAGCCATATCGCCCCTTCTCAGTCTTGATATACCCTCTGATGCCAATGCTCAGCATTATTCCTATGATTAAAATTATCCACCACCAACCAACTATAAATTTACTAATAGTGATAAATATAAGGGTAATTAAAGGCAGGCTCTGTCCCATCTCTTCAAATATAACCATAAATCTGGGAATAACAACGGTCAGAATAATAGTAATGGCCATCAGACCAAAAAAGATGAGGATACAAGGATAGACCATCATCGACCTGATATATTCCTTAAAATCCTCATCTCGGGCGGAAAAATCGGCTAATCTATCTAAAATCAGCTCCAATGCCCCACTTGTCTCTCCTACCTTAACCATATTGATATAAAGGGGTGAGAAAATCTTTGGATGATTGGCTAAGGCATTGGAAAAGGTGTTTCCTTTCTCGATTTCTGTCCTTATTTCATAGATAGCCGCTTTGAATTTCTGATTTGTAGTCAACTTCTCTAAGACATCCAAACTTTTATTTAACGGCATGCCGGCCTCAAGTAAATTTGATAATTGTTGTGTAAAGGCAAGTGTATCTTTAGATTGGACAGGGTTGAAAAATCCACGAATGCCTTTTTTTAAAATCTCTTCTTTAACTTCTAGAGGTATAAGATTTTGTTTCTTTAATTTCTCAATTATCTGTTCAGATTTATCTCCTTCTAATATCCCTTCTCCAATTTTACCTTCTTGATTGGAGGCTTTATAAATAAATCGTGGCATTTACTCTTCCTTTTCTATTTTTCAGGTTTTAAACCTGTTTTTCATCCTATTTAAAAATTGCGAGGTTGAATACCGATTAGTCTCGTTTCATCATCTCCCCCCAATTTCCAATTTCTAATTTCCATTTTTTAACCGCAAGCTTTCACACAAAAGTGAACCATCCCTCCCTTTCTCATTTAAATTGACCTGTATGTTGTTACATCTCCTGAGTTTTCCTCTAATTTCAATTATACCATCCTTAAATGTATTTGTCAATGACTAAATTAGAGACAATTTGAAAGGAATCTTTTATCACGAAATAACTAAAGGATGAAAGCACGAAATGGAATTTGAGAAGTTATAGCACTTATTAACCAAAAGTTCTCATCTTTTTAAAGTAAACTGCTGATAAA
>JASEHU010000116.1 GCA_030018635.1 bacterium | reverse complement strand
TCTATTTTCCAATTTCAAATTTCAATATGTCAAATTATTTATTAGATTGCATATATACTTCTGTACCATTGACATTTGGGGCGGCAGCATTATGGTCAGCAATTCTCGGTGAGCTCTCTTTTCGTTATATACTCTGCTTTTGCGAGGAACTAAAATAATTAATATTCTTTTCTTCATCCTTCTATTTTCCAAACCCTTTGATGTTCAACCTTTTCTATAAAAGCCTCTGAATAATACTTAGCCAGGCTTCTTAAGTGATTAGAAAAGCCTAATTCATGCTCCATAATTCCTTCTTCTTTATAGCCTTCATTCAATAATACTTTTTCTAATTCAGGATTTATTCTCTCAGAGGTATTTTCGAGTATCTTAATTTTTGTAACCTTTCTTATTGAAACAAATGGCAAACTATCATAAGCATATCTGTTGAGGTCTCCCCAAAAGTCCTTCGGAGCAGCTATTATTTTAATAATTGCTGCCGTGGCAGGAGATACAATGGGTGGAGAAATACTCATAAGACCTGCTATTTCCTTTCCTTTTATTAAAAGGAAGAAGTCTTCTATAAAACTAAAAAGCTTTGCACGAAGCGAAACCTCTTCATACTCTAATGGAGAATCGAACGGATTTTTATAAAAAAAGAAATTAGATTTATCTTCGATTTGTCTATTGTTTTGAAAGATATTTGAATCATCAATGAACTTTTTAATCCTTAAAATATCATCCTCCTGTGCTATCATTAGAGCAAGGTCATCAGAAAGTATGGTTTCTCTCTTATACAGAAAAGGATTTTCTCCCATCCATTCAATAACCAGAAGGCGAGAAAATCTTCCAATGGCATCATATACATCCTTTTGGATTTCTTTTTTAGATACTGTTGGGAAATTATTTTTCATCTCGTCCACTATTTCCTCTATAGTTCTTTTTCCATTACAGAGTTCTAATATCTTTCGAGCAGTAAAATTTATCACCAATTCTCGAGTTTCAGGATGAAGTTTAGGTGTAACTGTCCAATATCCCTCCTTTTCCTCCCTTTCATATAAAAGATTTCCTTTTTTAAAAATTGGATAGTCTTTTTGTGTCGTGGCCATTTCTTAATTACCTCCTTTAAATAAATTGTCATCAATAATATCAAGTTTAATATTTTTATCAAACCAGACAGTAGGTGTGCCTTCTTCTTTCTTTCCAAAATCCAGGACTGACTGAATTTTTTCAGCAAATTCTTTCACTACTGGCAGTTCCCATATCCTTACAAGTCCTGCATCCCAATATTCACTAATACTATGCCTTCTTATATTACCTACTGTTAGAGGAAGATATGGTGATGGAATTATATCTCCATTGGCGCGGATATCAACCATATTGACGCAGTGTTTAGCTAATGTTCTAAACCTAATGAGATGGTCAACAGGGTCTCCCCATTCAATTATTCCAGGACCACACTTTTCTTGAAGTAGAGTGATTGTTTTCACCAACTCTCTATATTGTAATGGAGTAGGCAGGAGTTCTTCTAAATGAAGTTGTGTTCTTCCTAAAATCATAATAGGTTGAGCACGAATCTCTGAAACATCTAATTTTCGAACAAGGTAAAATGTTTCTTCAAACTCTCTACAATTAAAAGAAGTAGGGGTAAATGCTATTGAGATATCTTTTACACCAACCTCCCGAAAATGTGATATAGCCCTAACAGCAAGTTCAAAAGAGCCCTTATATTGCCTTAATCTTTCATGCGTCTCTGCTTTCGCTCCATCTAAACTAATTTGAACATTATTTACACCACTTTCAAAAAGCTCTTTGGCAATTTTGTTAGTCACAAGAGAGCCGTTAGTAACAAGAGAAACCATACTGTCAACTTCTGACAATATTCTGGCGCTTTTACATAATACATCTTTCCTTAAGAGTGGCTCTCCACCACAAAAACAGAAGTTAAAGGGCTTCATCTTTACTACATCTTTAATGAATTTCAATACCTCATTATCTTTTAATTCCTCCTTCATAATGTAATTTTCTCCACTGCGATTGAAACAGTGTAGACAGCGGAAATTGCATTTATTAGTCAAATCAAAAGCCCATTGATGTGGTCCCCTCAATATTCTGGCATGTTTGAGAGGAATGTTAGATATTTTGGATAGTTGAAACTCTGCCATTTTATATACCTCCTTTAGCTTTTAATTTCTCATCCAAGATACGAATGAAATTATCTTCATCTTTTGGCGTGATACCATATCGTTTTTTATCTGTTTCAATTAAAAGAACTTTCTTATAGCTTGTAGCATAGGTTGTAATTCTACCGTATTTTGAAAAATAGTTAGTCCCCAGCAAATACTTAGGAGTTCTAAAAGATCCAATTGGAGAATTACCTAAATCAACAATTTTACTAATCTTCTTTATCTTCTCATATTGAACCTTTGATTTGAATGGACCACACTTCAAAATAAGCTCTTTTTCCTGAAATTCATAGGACATAGTTGTATATATTAGTAGGAGAAAAACTAAAGAACCTATTATGATTATATAAAATATCCCTATAGTAATTGTGGAGAACATACTTATATCCTCTTGAATAATACAATACATATTGATGGAAAAAATAATAGAAATAAAAATAATAATTCCTCCCAGAATATAATAAGCAGAATTTGAAAAATATGGTTTAAAGACATCCATCTAATTTCCCTTCCTTTCTCTTTGCATTATAGTAAAAGATAAACCAAGAGAAGCGTCCCATCTACCACTCTCATAGTTATTAAGGAGATAAATTCTCCATTCACTATATGGTCTTGGCTGATATGCTACACCATGTTGAAGTATATAGTTCTCTCTTTTCTTCCCGATATGGAGTTCTAAATCAGAGAAAAAAGAAAATTGTTCATTTATTAGAAAGAAAATATCTCCTCCCACTTTGGCTGTCCATAAGGTATAGACCTTTTTTTTATCTTCTTTTCTCCATAAAGGCTGTGCAAAGGAGAGTTTTATGGATGAAACTATTGGGTCATATATCTTTGTTATAGCTATGCCTGGTTCAATAGTAAAAATCCTTTTTTCTTTTTCAATGTCTTTATATTGCAGATTCCCAGAAATTTTGTTAAGTGTAGGAAATTGACTGACGAGGGGAAATTCTATCCAGTTACCCTTCCATTTGAAACGGTAGTTTGGGATAAAACATATATTCCCAATAGCAAATATGTGCTCCCTCTTTTCTTCCTGCACCACCTGGATATGTGAATATGATGTATACATATATTCAAAAGGGATATTGCTTGTAAAAGACCAATTATTACTAAAAATATACTCCATGCTAAAAGTAGGTTTAATAGACCTCATCTTTTCGGTTTCACCTATGTTGCTTGAATAAATAAAGTCCATTGAACCTAACCAGCCGCGCTCTTTATCCAGTTTAATAAGAGATATCGGCTGCTCGGCAAATACTGGAGAAGAAATGTTAAAATCCAGTAAAAGACTCATTAAACCTGTTAGGATGATTTTGATAAAAGTAAATCTTTGAAGCATATCTTGTAGCCTTCTCCTTCTCTTTTTTAATACCGTCAGACGCTTTTTCTAATATCCCCTTTGAATCTTCTTTTTTAGGGGGGCTGATTATTAAGGCATATCCACTCCATTTTGATAAAAAATCATCTATTGATATAACTCTATGCCCAAAGGCAGTGTCATTTAAAATTAAATAATCCTCAATCATTCCAATAAGCAAAGTAAAATGAAGTAGTTTCTCATCTTGAACAACAGACATGGTATGCACAATTACAGGAAGATTTACTGTTGTAAGCATTTCTACAAGTCCGTCAAAATTCATTTTATATCCATATGCCTCAAATCCCTTACTAATGGCAAATTTCTTCATATCTAATAAAGAAATGCCTCTCTTTTCTTCTATTATCTTTTTAAAAAACTCATCTGTAATATCTTCTTCTTTTACAGGAATATCATAATAATATGTAAAGAGTGTAGCGAGAACAGCTATCCCACATGAAAATTCAGATGTCTGCTGGTCAATATTTAAAAACTTGAGTTCCCAATATGAACGAATCTTTTTATTCTTCACCTCGGAAGCTATACCTTGTCTGCTTGAGAATAAAAAGATATACACGATTATAAAGATTATTGCCACACTGAAAACTTTACTCCTTTCTTTCATAGAGAACTTCATCTCCTTTTTGTAAAATTGTTTTTCCCCACTTCGTTATTACCCTATCTCCAATTTTAAGAAAGACAGAAAACAAGAGAAAACAAAAAATAATTACTGTTAAAATCCCGGTAATCTCTCCTGGAATCTTCTGAACCTGATATAGCAGGGCAGGGAGGTTTATAAGAGAATGGAATAATCCCATTAAAAGAAAAAATATTATTGGTTTTTTTAATAATATGCCGTAGGTAACACCAGCCGTTAAAAATCCATGAATAAATATGGTGAATAATCTTTCTCCTCCAAAACCAGCTAATAACAATAATAGATTTTTTAGACCAGAGTTGTATTCAGGTGACTCTTTAGCAAATGAATATCCGATGTACCATGCCTCACCTATTCCAAAGCCAACACCTAATAAAAAACCTAAGTAATAAATACTCACCTTATCTAAAGAGACTATCCTTATTAAAAATAAAAGAGGCACTATCTTTATGGCCTCTTCGGCTAAAGCACCAACAATAAGGGTAATAAGATGAAACCACATAGGCCATTGAGTAGTCTCCTCACTAATATTAAAAATTATATTCAATTGAGAAAAAATAGGTGATTTAATAAAAAGATTTATTATGGCGCTTAAAGGTAAAGAAAGCAAGAGCCAGAAGAGAAGATATGCCCTTCCTCCTTTTATCCAACTGTGTTGCCAAATAAAAAAGATTAAAAAAGAGACAACCGTTACTATCAGAGCACAAATACAATAATTCATTCTTTTGCTATTATCGTGTCAAAACAGAACTACATATTCTTTTAAAGACACTCTCCTCCCTTTTTATTAATCTTTGAGGGTCTCCTGCTTCAACAATTTCCCCATTCTTCATTACTGCAATCTTATCTGCTATCATCACCGTAGAAAGGCGGTGTGCAATAAGGATAACGGTAGAGTTTTCTTTCAATCTTAGCAAAGACTCTTTTATCTTTTCCTCTGTCTCCACATCCACAAAAGATGTAGGTTCATCCAGGATAAAAACCTTTGGAGAAAGTAAGAAAGCACGAGCAAGGGCAATCCTTTGTGCCTCGCCAACAGAGAGGTTCATTCCATCCACACCAACTATAGTCTGGTATCCATAAGGCAGTCTATCAATAAAATCTATTCCCGCCTTCTCTGTTGCTATCAAAATCTGCTTTTTATCCTCATTTTCCGAGCCATAAGAGATATTTTCCCAAATACTTCCGTTAAAAACATAGTCATTTTGAAGGGTCAAAAGGACAGATTTTCGTAGGGATGATAAAGAAATATCCCTCGTATCTTTTCCATCAAGGAATATTCTTCCTTCCTGAGGGTCATAAAAACGCACCAGCAAGTGGCATAATGTAGACTTACCTACACCGCTATGCCCCACTAATGCAAAGATACTTCTTGGGGGAATTTCTAAATTTATATTCTTTAAAACCTTATGCTCATTATAACTAAAAGAACAATCTTTTATTACAATTCTACCCTCAGAAGGGGTAAATGGTATCGTTCCTTTTGATTCTACAGGTAGAGGCTTAATTTCCAAATACTCTAATAATCTCGCGAGACTTGTACGAATATTTTGAAAAGACAAAATAAAATTTGTCAAATTAGAGATTGGCTGGTAGAGGATATTTGCAAATAAGAGGAAAGCCATTAGTGTTCCAAGCGAAATATTCCCTTTAATCACTTGAGTTCCGCCGTACCAAAGAATTCCAAGCGACCATAAATTATTCACTACGAGCACCACAGTTCCTGAATATTGGTTGAACATAAAAGATTTAATTGATATTCTGACAAATTCCCTCAGATTATCAAGAAATTTTTCCTCTTCTTTTTTTTCAGTCGCTAATGAACGGATAAGCTCAATTTTAGAGAAATGGTCTACTGTGTATCCTGTGAGATACTGGTCTTTTTCTTTGATAAGAAAAGAGTATCGCAAGAGAGGTTTTCTAAATTTCACAATTATTAAAACTTGTACGGCAAGGATTAAAAAAACAAATAAGGCAAGATTCCTAGACCAAACAACCATAAAAACGCCACTTGCAAAAAGGATTAGATTGATAGGTATGGTTCCTAAGACCTGTCCCCATGAACCGATTACTACTTCTGTATCGGATAATATACGATATGAAAGTTCGCCTCTTGGTGTGTTGCAAAAGAATTTCATAGGGGCAAATTGAAGATTTCTAAAAACATCCAATATTAACTTAATCCCATTTTTTGCAAAGGTCGTAAATAGAATATAATTTGACAAAAGTGAAGTAACAAGAAGAAATACAAGAACCGCTATAGATATTAAAAAAGCATATTGAAAGAGTTGATAATTTCCCCCTAAAATTATATCATCAATTATAAATTTCGTAAGAAATGGTGTAATAAGAGTACAACCTTGAGCAATTATTCCTAAACATAACCCTAATAAAATATATATACTACGCACCCCCATAAACTGAGCTATTTAAAACTCTGAAACCGTAACGTA
>JASEHU010000115.1 GCA_030018635.1 bacterium | reverse complement strand
TTTTTATACTTTTTTAGATGCCTCACTATAATTAAGCTATAATAGGACACCACCCCTTTTCCGTGTCCAATGTCTAATTACCTTCACTATCTCGCCAAAGACCAGAACAGAGGCTGAGACCAATAAAATATACCCCCAATCGATTAAGGTAATAGGCATGGTGTGGAATATACCGCTTAATGGGGTATAAATTACTAATAATTGCAAGGTAATGGAGATGACGATGGCAGATAACAACCATAGATTAGAGAAAAACCCTCTAAAAACCGAGGTATAGCCGCTTCGGCAATTCATCACATTGAACATCTGCAACATCATTAAGGTAGTAAAGGCAATTGTCCTGGCGTAATCGAGATTTTCCCCCGGCTTATAAAGATGAAATATCCCTAAGGTCGAAATCATCATTATCAACCCAATACCCAGCATCCAGACAAACCGTTTTGTGGAGAGGATATTGTCATCTTTCCTTCTTGGTTTCCTTTTCATTAATCCAATATCGGGCGGGTCTATGCCAAGGGCTAATGCCGGTAGTCCATCGGTCATAAGATTTATCCATAGGATTTGCAGAGCCAATAACGGCATCGGCAGACCAATAATAATGGCAATGAATATAGTCAGCACCTCTCCCAGATTAGAACTTAATAAATAGGTAACGAATTTTTTGATATTCTCCTCGATAGTTCTTCCCTCCTCAACTGCATTGACGATTGAGGCAAAATTATCATCGGTTAGAATCATATCCGAGGCCTCTTTGGCCACATCTGTGCCTGTAATACCCATAGCAATGCCAATATCTGCCTCCTTTAGCGCCGGGGCATCATTAACTCCATCCCCGGTCATAGCTACAACATGGCCATTCCTTTTTAATGCCTCGATTATCTTCATTTTATGTTCCGGGGAAACCCGGGCATAAATACTTACCTTTTCAACAATTTCCTCATACAGGTCTTCAATCTCATCCAATTCTTTACCGGTCAGGACTTCACCGATTATACCTAATTTTGTGGCAATGGCTAAAGCCGTTAGTTTATGGTCGCCGGTTATCATTATTACCTTTATTCCAGCAATTCTACATTTTTTTATTGCCTCTTTGACCTCTTTTCTGGGCGGGTCAATCATTGCCTGAAGTCCAACAAAGATAAGGTTATCCTCGGTGGGGTTTGGGTTTTGAGTTTCTTTAAAGGCAAACCCTAAGACCCGCAGGGCATCCTGGGCAAAACCCTCATTTGAGCGATAGATTTTTTCCTTATCCGCCGCAGTCAACTCCATTATTTTACCATTGATGTAAATTTGGGTGCATCGCTCAAGGAGAATATCCGGCGCACCCTTGGTATAGGCAACAAGTTTATCACCTGTTTGGTGAATAGTAGTCATCATTTTTCTCTTAGAATCAAAGGGTATTTCTGCTACCCGCGGGGACATCTTCTCCAATTCTTGTTTGATTAATCCAGCTTTTGCCGCATTGACAATTAAACTTGCCTCAGTGGGGTCACCAATAACCTTTTTCTCCTCGATGTTGGCATCGTTGATGTTGGCATCGTTGATGTTGGCATCGTTGCATAAGGCACCTATCCTCAGCAACAACTCGAATTTCTCAGGAGATATGGCCACTCTCTCTTTTAAATAGCCTGAGCCGGTTACACTTATGACCTCATCATTGACAAACATTCGTTCCACCGTCATTTGATTACAGGTCAATGTCCCTGTTTTATCCGAGCAGATAACCGTTGTGCAGCCTAATGTCTCCACGCTGGGTAATTTTCTGAGCAAGGCGTTTTTCTTAATCATTCTTTCCACGCCCAAAGCTAAAGAAATCGTTACCACAGCAGGTAATCCCTCGGGAATAGCGGCTACAGCCAGGGCAATTGCCGCAATGAACATCTTTAAATATTCACCTGTTTTCATCGCCCCGACAATAAAAACAATAAAACATATCCCTAAGGTCAACATACCCAGTCGGTGACCTAATTGTTTCAGGCTTAATTGTAATGGGGTAAGCCCTTTTTCTGCCTCCTGAATCATTTCGGCAATTTTACCTATTTCTGTTTCCATGCCTGTTGCGACCACCACAGCCCGGCCACGCCCTCTGGTAATGATGGTAGATGAAAAAACCATGTTTTTCTGGTCGGCAACAGGTAGGTGTTCTTCTAATAAATCGATATTTTTCTCAACAGGGGTGGACTCGCCGGTTAAAGATGCCTCTTGAGTCTCAAGGTTTATCGAAAGAATCAACCGGGCGTCGGCGGTGAGTTGAGCCCCTTCTTCTAAAACTAAAATATCGCCAGGGACAACCTCGGCGGCTGGTATTTCCTGCAGCCGACCATCTCGAATAACCTTTGCCTTGAGTGAAATAAGTTTTTTTAATGCCTCAATACTTCGCTCTGCCCGATATTCCTGGATAAAGCCTAAGATTGCATTTAATATCAAAATAACGGCAATCACCTGGGCATCAAGATATTCCTGAATAAAAACTGAGATGACAATTGCGGCTATCAGTATGCCGACAATAAAGCCTTTGAATTGGTTAAGAAAGATGGACAACGGACTTATTTTTTTAGTCTGTTTGAGGGTATTTTCACCGTATTTTGCCATGCGAGTTCTAACCTCCTCAAAGGATAGCCCATTTTCAGAGGTGCTAAATTCATTAAATATGGTTTCGATATCCATAGCATAGTACATTTGTGCGGTTGGCTTTGAGGTATTTGAGGAGTTACTCATTATGGAAATATTTTATCACTGGTTTGGGATTGTGTCAAGAAAAATATTGTATTCTCAAACAAATCAGGTTTGCAAAATGAAAAGGGTTCGAAGATTTGAGGGTTCAAAGGGTCAAGGGTAAGAAAGAGAGCGGTTTTCTTTCTTACCCTTGACTCCTTACCCCTAAACCCTTTCTCTTCCCTTAAACCCTTTTATTCCAACCTTACCCTTACTGCCGCTGCATGGGCATCAAAGCCTTCCAGATTGGCTATGTTAATAATTTCCTGGCCATACTTATCTAACGCCTGCTTGGTGTAGGAGATGATGCTTGAGCGTTTCAAGAAATCTTCTATTCCAAGGGGTGAAAAGAATCTTGCGGACTTACAAGTAGGCAAGACATGACTTGGTCCGGCAAAATAATCGCCGACAGACTCAGTTGACCACTGCCCAAGGAATATAGCCCCGGCATGCTTGATTTTATCCACTATCTCCCCTGGATTTTCTACCTGCAACTCAAGGTGTTCTGGGGCAAATTCATTGGCTAACTCAATTGCCTCATCAAGCGTTTTGGTGAGAACAATTGCCGAATTGGTTAGTGATTGCTGAATAACCTCCTGCCGCAAAAGGAGTTTGGCTTGCGTCTCCACTGCCTTTGATACCTTTAGAGCCAAATCCTGTGAGGTAGTAATAAAAATGGCGGTAGAAAGTGGGTCATGTTCGGCCTGGGAAAGCAGGTCAGCCGCAATGAATTGTGGATTGCCTGAATCATCCGATATTATCGCTATTTCCGTAGGGCCTGCAACCATATCCAACGAGACATAGCCATAAACCGCCCTTTTAGCCAGGGTAACATAGATATTCCCAGGGCCAACAATCTTATCTACCTTTGGGATGGTAGCGGTGCCAAAGGCTAAAGCGGCAATAGCCTGGGCGCCACCGACCTGATAGACTTCATCTACCTTAGCCAGTCTGGCGGCGGCTAAAATATAGGGACTAATCCCTTCCTTAGATGGTGGTGTGCAAAGGATAACCTTTTTTACCCCAGCAACCTTAGCCGGGATAGCGGTCATTAACACCGTAGAGACATACGGCGCCCTTCCCCCGGGCACATAAATTCCCACTGATTCTATAGGTTGATAGCGTTGGCCTAAAATCACCCCGTCTTCAAAATTCTTTGTCCAGGAAGTAAAAGGTTGATATTTGTGGAAATTGGTAATATTGTTAGCGGCTAATTCAAGACTCTTCAAAAATCCCTTATCAACCAGATTATAGACATCTTCAACCTCCGTAGGTTTAACCTTTAAATCCGATAGTTTCACCCCATCAAACAGTTCGGTATATTTTAATAAAGCGGTATCACCTGATTCCCGAACCTCATGGATAATCCCTTCTACCTTCTGTTTGATTTCTTCATCAACCAGGTTAATCTCAGCCCGAGCAAGCACCTTTTTAATCTTTTCCCGCTCTTCCCAGGATTTAAGTATTTCCATTTTGTCTCTCCATCTTTGATTGTCAGGTATCAGGTTTCAGGTATCAGGTAAAGAGAGGAGGAAGAAGGCAAGAGGAAAAACTTATTCATCCTAACTCTTTCCATATCTCTCCTGATACCTGAACGCTTACTCTCACTGATTCAAGAAGACCAGAATCCCTTTTTGCACCAGCAGTTTATTCCTTGCCTGTTCAAAGACAATAGAATGGTTGCTGTCCAAAACCTCGGCGGTAATTTCCTGTCCTCGATGGGCGGGTAGGCAGTGCATTACCAGAGAGTCATTTTTGGCTGTGTTGAGTACCTCTGTATTAACCTGGTAAGGGGCAAAAATCTTTTCCCTGACTCTTTCTTCCTCTTCCTGTCCCATACTTGTCCAGACATCCGTATAAATTATATCGGCTTCATAGGCTGATTCAAGAGGGTTATGGGTAATTTTTATCAGACTTCCTGAGTTAAAAGAGATTTTTTCTGCCAGCGAAATTATTTTCTCGGCCGGCATATATTCAGGAGGGGTGGCAATAGTAATGTTTATGCCCATCATGGCCGAGATTAAAAGCAGACTCTGGGAAATATTATTTCCTCCATCACCAATATAGGTTAGATTTAGCCCTTTTACCTTCCCCTTTTTCTTCCAGATAGTATAAACATCGGATAACACCTGGGCGGGATGAAAAAGGTCGGATAAGGCATTGATTACAGGTATGCTGGCAAATTTAGCCAGTAACTCGATGTCTTTGTGAGAGTAAGTTCTGGCAATGAGCAGGTCGAGATATTGTGAGAGTGTTCGGGCAATATCCTCAATAGATTCCCTTTGACCAAATTGAATCTCATCCTGCCGTAAAAATACTGAATGCCCTCCAAGTTGTTGTATCCCGACCTCAAAGGAAATTCTTGTTCGGGTGGAAGGCTTTTGAAAGATTAGACCAACAGATTTTTTAGCTAAGGGAAGATACACCTCGCCTGTTTGCTCTTTGTTTAAAATAGAGTCAGTCAACTCAAAAATCCACCATATATCAGATACATCTAAATCAGTTACCGATAATAAATCACGCTTTGACATTTTATACTCCTCTGCCTCATAAATTATGATTATCGGGACAGTTCATTAAATTAGAAATTGGAAATTGGAAATTGGGGAAAGAGAAGAGACCTAATTTCTAATTTCCAAAATCATCACAATTTGTTAGCCTTTAAGATTTAGCTCCCCACCTTTTGTAAGGCATTATCTAAAATCCGGATGGCCTGGTCTATATCCTGTTTAGTAACGATTAATGGTGGTAGAAACCGCAAGACCTTTTCTACCGTACAATTGACAATTAATCCTTGTTGCAGGCAGGACTCCACAATTGGCCCTCCGGCAAATTCAAGTTCCAGACCTACCATTAATCCTTTTCCTCTAACCTCTTTGATAAAGCTATATTTTAATTCGGATAATCTATCCATCAAATACTGACCGTTTTCTCTTGCATTTTTAACCAGGTTTTCCTCGATAATTACATTAATTACGGCTAAGGTAGCGGCACAGGCTAATGGATTTCCGCCAAAGGTAGAGGCATGACTACCAAAGAGAAAAAGGTCGGCTATGTGTGGCCTGGCAATCATTGCCCCAATGGGTATACCACTTCCTAACCATTTTGCCAGGGTGATAATATCCGGGATAATCTCATAATGCTCATAGCCAAACATCTTCCCGCATCTTCCCAGCCCTGTTTGCACCTCATCTAAAATAAGCAATATCTTCTGCTCATCACACAATTTTCTCAATCCCTTTAAATAATCAGGCGTGGCTACATTCACCCCTCCCTCTCCTTGAATTGGTTCTACAAGGATAGCACAGGTGGATGGGGTAACAGCCTTTTCTACCTGCTCAAGGTCATTAAAAGGCACATACTTAAATCCCTGGACCAACGGCTCAAATCCTTTATGGATTTTTTCCTGTCCGGTAGCGCTCAAGGTGGCTAATGTTCTGCCGTGAAATGAACCTGTCGTTGTAATTATTTCATATCGACAACGAGGTGAACCTCCATGACCGTAAATTCTGGCCAATTTAATTGCCGCCTCATTTGCCTCTGCCCCACTATTAGCAAAAAATACCTTGCCGCCGAATGAGACCTCGGATAATTTTTTGGCTAATTCTACCTGGGGAATAGTATAATAGAGATTAGAGAAATGGATTAGTTTATTTGCCTGCTCCGTAATGGCTTTGACCAACTTTGGGTGGCAATGTCCAATTCCATTTACCCCCTGGCCAAAGAAGTCTAAGTATTCCTTGCCATTAATATCCCAGAGCTTAATTCCTGCCCCTTTGACAAAACAGACCGGGATTCGTTTATAAACTGGCACCATAAATTTTTTTTCTTGCTCAAAAACTTGTTTTTCTGTAATCATTATTTCGCCTCTAAATCTTTGAATTTAGGTTAAATTATATCATATTAATTAATCGCTGTCAACTTTTTTAACTGAAATGCAGCAATTCACGGTGAACATATGAAAAAATAGAGTTTTTGCTTAAAATTGCATG
>JASEHU010000114.1 GCA_030018635.1 bacterium | reverse complement strand
TGCTAAAACAGACGAAGAGAAAGAAACGGTCAACAAAAAAATTGAAAGTGCAAAGGTAAGTTTGGATGAAAAAACCCGTCAGGAAAATTATTGGAAATGGGTTGGCGCGGGGCTGGAAAAGGTCAATAAAAATAATCTCGATGGAGCCATTGATTGCTTTAATAAGGCAATAGAATATGCTAAAACAGACGAAGAGAAAGAAACGGTCAACAAAAAAATTGAAAGTGCAAAGATAAGTTTAACCGAAAAGAGGCGTCAGGAAAATTATACAAAATTATATAATGCCGGGATTGAAATGATGAATGATAAAAGATGGGAAAAGGCTATTGATTACTTCAACAAGGTCTTAGAATATGCCCTGCCGGATGAAAAAGAAATGATCAAGGGAAAAATAAATGAGGCCCAACTTGCCCTGGCTGAAAAGATACGGCAGGAAAATTATTGGCAATGGTATAGTGCCGGGATTACAGCCATAAGTGAGAATAATTTGAAGCAGGCCATTGAATCACTTGATAAGGCACTTGAATATACAACTACCGCCGCCCAAAGGGATAAAATAATGGAGAAAATAAGGATTGTCAAGGCATCAATAGATAAAAAACAGAATTGGTCGGATTATCAGAAATGGGTGGATTTAGGGATTAATCAAATGCTTCACCAGAGCTGGAAAAATGCAAAAGAGATTTTTACCCGTGCCTTTGAATGTGCCCCAACTGACGAAGAAAAGGGGAAAATAAAGGAAATATTAAACGAGATAGACAAAAGAGAAAAGGAAGGGCAAGCAAATTTACAGCTCGCTAAGAAAGGACAATCTAATTTACAGATAGCCAGGACATCATTAGAATCAAATTTACCCCCTTTACCAGGTTTAAAACCTGTAAAAGGGGAAAATGCTCTGAATTATCTGTTTTTTGGACCGATAATAGTCGTGTTTTGTCTGGCTTTATTATTTCTTTTCCCGAAATTTAATCTTTTGCTGGCTGGGATTTATTTACGGCTTGGGAAATATACAAAAGCGGCTTTAATTTACGAAAAGGCTGTTTTCAAAGATAAGAAGATGTGGCTTTACCCAACATTAGCCGAGGTTTATATGAAATCAAGCAGAATGGATGAGAAGGCCATAAGGGTCTATGACAGAGCTATATATCTTGATTCAAGCAACCCGATCATGGTTAAGATTGTGGCTGATTATTATCTGAAACAAGGTAACATAGGCGAGCGAGCCGTAGATGTCTATGAAAAGGCATTAAAATCTGAACCTGACAATATCCAATTACTGCATATTTTAGGGATGATATACGCTAATTCTAATAATGGTAACGGAAGTGAGAAAAAGGCTAAAGATATATATCAAAGATTATCTGAGTTAACCCCGGTTGAGGTTCTTAAAGGATTAGGAAGAGGAATATAAGACCTATAGGTCTTATATTCCTATTTTAAAAAACAAAAGGAGAATAATTTAAAATGACGAATATGGTTATAAGGGGTTTGATAATCTCTACTTTATTTTTATCATTATCAAATGTAGGGTGTGAAAAACAAACGAGTAAGGAGGCGGCTATACCCCAAGAGTTGATTGCGGGATTAAAATCTAAGGATGTTACGGTTCGAAAGAATACAGCTGTAATTTTAGGTGCTATGGGTAGTAAAAAGGCGTTAGAACCATTACTTTTGACCATAAAAGATGAAAACTGGCAGGTTAGACGAGAGGTAGTCAAGGCATTAGGTAAATTAAAGGATAAGCGGGCGACAACCCCTTTAATTAATGTATTAAATGACGACCCTATGTGGATTGTGCAGGGTAATGCCGCCTGTGCCTTAGGTGAGCTCGGAAATGGTCGGGTCATAAGGATATTAATTCAAGCCCTGTCTAATAAACAGCCATTTGTTCGGGAAAATGCCGCTTGCTCACTTGGAAAACTTAAAAGTAACCGGGCCATAAAACCATTGATTAAACTCCTCTGTGATGAGGATAGTCAGGTTCAACAAGTGGCTACAGAGGCACTTACTCAAATAGGCAAACCGGCCACAAAATCACTGATTAATGCATTAAAAGACAAAAACATCCTTGTTATCTGGCATGCCTCAGAGGTTCTGGGAAATATAGGCGATAAAACAGCCGTTACATATCTTCTTCCTTTATTAAAAACAAAAGAGAAAAATTTGCGGCTTAATATTGCGGCCGCATTGGGTAAATTAGGGAATAATGAAGGCATAGAGGTATTAATCAATTGCCTTAAAGATGGAAATGAGGAGGTGAAAACCTTTGCCGCCCTTACCTTAGGGAAGATAGGTAATAAAAGGGCAACAGAAAGTCTAATCTTACTTCTAAATGAGACCAATCCAAATATTAAGGCACAGGCAGTAACGGCATTAGGAAACATAAAGGATCCCAGGGCAATAGAACCATTGATTTGTAAATTAAATGATGAAGAGTCATCTATCCAAAAACTTAGTAGTATGTCTTTGATAGAAATAGGTGAACCAGCCGTAAAACCTCTGCTACTGAAATTAGAAAATGGGGATGAGGCATTAAAAAAGGTGGCTTGCGGCTGTCTAATAAAAATAGGGACTTCAGCTATTAGCGGTTTAATGGAAACAATGAATAAGAACCTTGATTCAGACCATAAAGGAACTGAAAGTATAGCCTGGTATGCAGGAATTGCCTTAGGGACTTTAGGGAAAATAGATGAGCAACGCATACTTGAAATATTATTGAGGGCATTAAAATCTGAAAATTGGTATACCCGCGGTGGGGCAGTAATTGGTTTGGGGAATATGAACGCTCAACAAGCAGTTCAACCGTTGATTAATGTCTTAAAAAACGATTCTAATGAAACGGTGCGTTTCGCCACTATTGAGTCATTAGCTAAAATAGATGGTCAAGGTAAGAATACGATTGAGGCATTATCCTTTAGTGCAGACAATGATAACAATCTTAAGGTAAGGATGTTTGCTAAGGCTGTGGTAGAGAAGTTAAAAGTTAAAAGTGAAAAGTGAAAAGTGAAGAATTATTTTTCCCTTCCTTAATTTTTCACTTTTCACTTTTCACTTCTCTTTATGGACTATTCTAACCCAATAGTTAATTTTTTCATTGGGGTTGAGCCTTTTCAATATGGTCTTCCATGTTATTCTAAAGGCTCACCCTAATTTTATCCGCAGATTACGCAGATTACGCAGATTTTTATTTGTTAATCTGTGTAATCTGTGAAATCTGCGGATAATCTTTTTCCTTCCTCCAAAATCCAATAATTGAACACAATCAATCCTCCCTGGTTTAAAAATTAATCATGGCTGTCTAAAAGTTAGAAGAAAGAATGAGTAATAAGTTTCAACTTTTAGCGTAGAACAGTCTTCTCTAACTCTAACTATATCAATGTATTAGATATGAAATGACAGGAGACTATCGTCAGTTAGCATAAGATTTGCTAATATATTTTACGAAATCCCTTTCAAATCTCAACCCTATCGTAACAGGTTTAAAACCTGGCAGGTTTAAAACCTGGTAAAGGGAAAAGGGGCAAAAAGACAGGTTTAAAACCTGATTAGTTAGTAGTGAGAGAAAAAACAGGTTTAAAACCTGTACATTGAACTAATAAAAATTTTGCCCCGGGTTTAATACAAAATACGGAAGCCTCAACCTGTTTGGAAAACACCCTCAAAGCCGTTGAGGCTTCCAATATCGTGAGAAACGGAAGCCTGAACTTGTTCAGGGTATCTACCCCTCAAACAAAGTTGAGGCAGCCGAAAAATTCTAATCATCAAGGAGGTGAAAAAGGAAGTCCTTCTCAATAAAAGTCGAATTTAAGGAGGAGAATTAAAAATGAAAAAATTAATTATTGGGTTAGTTTCAGTAGCAACATTAGTGGCCGTAAGTGCCAGAGCAGAGGAAAAGCAAGATGCAGTGAAGGTTACCTTATCGGTAAATCCAATCATCGAGTTTGATGTAGTCCAATCAGCCATAGCCGTAGTTCCAGGTCCAGAGGATTATGCAGTTAAGATGCAAGATTCAAAGGGTTGGAATACCCTAGCACCCTGCAGTTCCTGGCCGGAAGAAGACTATGGTTTTGCAGATAGGTCCGAGGCAATCTCCTTTAATATGTTCACCAATGCCAGAGCTGGTGCAGATGTATATGTTCATGCACTGGGAAATGCTGCCCACAACAAAACATTACGGGTTGAGGATGTTTATTTAACGGTAATGACCGAGAAAACCTATATTCTGAATAACAAGTTAGAAGGTTCTTGGGCAAAAGCACAGACTGAACTTGATTGTCCAAACGCTAAGTGGCTTCAATTGAATAATGAAGCAAGAACATTGTGTGGCGTTGACAAATCAACCAAAGCAACAAGATTATGGGTATTAAAGATCGGCATTGGTAACTTAGCTCGTTATACAGAGAATGTAGCCGGCTATGACGCAGATTTGACATTTACCTTAATGCCAAGAGTAATCTAGTTAATTAATTGAAGAAGGACACCTTTTTATAAATACCGCAAATAGTAAAAACAGAAACAGCGACTATTTACTTAGGATGAGTGGTCGCTGTTCCTGTTTTTATTTAGTTGACAGACAAAGATTGAATATGATATACTAAAGTAGAATTATCAATTGATAATTATTAAAGGAAAAGGAATCAATGTATATCGAGGTAGTTGTGGGGTTGCCGATTGATAAAACCTTTACTTATTCCGTCCCAAAGGAATTGGAACAAGATATAGAAATTGGCAAACGCATATTAGTTCCCTTTGGCAGACAACAACGAGGTAAACCTCTGAGAGGATATATTGTTGATATCCTCTCAAATTCTATTTCCCCTGCCTACAAGACAAAGGATATCTTAAAGATATTAGACCCAGAACCTGTTTTAACCTCTGAAATGCTAAAATTAACCCAATGGCTGGCCACATATTACCTTTGTCCCTGGGGCGAGGTAATTGAGTCTGCCTTACCTCCAGGGGTGAATCTTAAACCCAGAAAAGAAACACCACCACCATACCAGAATATCCGTCATTCTTCTTATCCTTTAAAATTGACCCAGGAACAGACTAAAAGCTTAGAAGTAATTACTCCCTATATCAAAAGCCACCAATTCAAGGTATTTCTGTTGCATGGGATAACCGGCAGTGGTAAGACTGAGGTTTATCTTCAAGCCATAAGTGAAGGACTAAAGGCAGGCAGAGGGGCTATTGTTTTGGTTCCAGAGATAGCCCTTACCCCACAAACAGTCCAACGGTTTAAATCCCGTTTTGGCGAGATAATAGCGGTGTTGCATAGTAAATTATCAAGAAAAGAGCGATTGTTTCAATGGCGTCGGATACACGAAGGCGAGGCAAAAATTATTATTGGAGCCAGGTCGGCGGTTTTTGCCCCACTAAAAAATTTAGGGTTAATTGTCATCGACGAGGAGCATGAAACCAGTTATAAGCAATATGATGCCGCACCACGCTACCAGGCAAGAGATGTCGCTATTATGCGGGCGAAATTCAATAATGCCGTTACCATCCTGGGCAGTGCCACCCCTTCCTTAGAGACATTTTATAATACATCCATAGATAAATCCGTTTATCTCAACCTATCCTATCGGATTGACCATAAACCTCTGGCACAAGTAGAAATAGTCGATATGAAGGAAGAATATAAAATGGGCAATTACGGCATTTTCAGTCATAAGTTAAAACAGGAAATTGACGACAGGCTAAAAAGACAGGAACAGGTAATTATCTTTTTAAATCGAAGGGGATTTGCTACCTTTATTCAATGTCGGGATTGCGGCACAACGATAAAATGCCCTAATTGTGAAATTACCTTAACCTACCATTTCCAGGACAAGATGCTCAAGTGCCATTATTGCCAATTTCAAAAAACAGCACCGGAAGTCTGTCCTAAATGCCAGGGGACTCAAATCAAATATTCCGGGACAGGAACCCAGAAGGTGGAAAATGAACTACAAAAACTATTTCCCCGGGCAAGAATATCAAGAATGGATTTAGACACAACGAAAAAAAGAGGCTCTCATGAAAATATCCTCTCCTCCTTCCAATCTCAAGGGGATATATTAGTTGGGACACAAATGATTGCCAAGGGATTAGATTTTCCGAATATTACCTTAGTTGGTGTAATTTCAGCGGATGTAGGTTTGAATCTACCTGATTTCCGTGCCTCAGAACGGATATTTGCCTTACTTACCCAAGTAGCCGGTCGGGCTGGCAGAGGACAGGTGCCGGGATTAGTTATCATTCAAACCTATAATCCTGACAATGCGGCTATTCAATTTGCTAAAACACAAGATTATCATTCGTTTTATTCAAATGAGATTACCTTTAGAAAAGAACTTAACTATCCACCGTTTGCCCATTTAGCCAATATAATCATTAAAGGTAAGGAGGAAGAGCATACCATCAAATTAGCCCGGACCATAGGTGCTCATTTACGAATGATTAATAAAGATAAAACTAGCCTGATCTTGGGCCCGGCACCGTGTCCTTTACCAAAGATAAAACAGGAATATCGCTGGCAGATACTTCTAAAAGGCAGCCCTAAATCCCTTCAAGAATTATTAAAGTCTATTTCAACCCAGATTTCTATCCCTAAGGATTTGAAGGTAAGTCTGGATATAGACCCAGTTGGTCTGCTGTAGATGTGAGAAAGTGAAGAGGAAATAGGGTAATGCCTTAGTTATTGGGTTTTCTCAACAACTGAGGCATTATAGCACTTATTAACCAAAAGTTCTCATCTTTTTAAAGTAAACTGCTGATAAA
>JASEHU010000113.1 GCA_030018635.1 bacterium | reverse complement strand
AACCTTATCATTTTAGCCATATGAAAGGTAAGTCCCAAATTTTAAACGCTCTCCAACTGAGGGATTACGACACCCCGAAAATTTATGTTGACATTATAAAGATTCTGGTGTATTATATAAAAATAAGGATAATGGTAGGAAACCATGAAAAAAACTATTGTTGGCATTACTATGGGTGATGCCGCAGGGATTGGACCAGAGGTAATCATTAAGGCATTGGCTACTCCTTCTATCTATGAGGATTGCTTGCCGGTGGTAATTGGTGATGCGAAGATATTAGAAAATTCAGAATTCAGAATTCAGAATTCAGAATTCAGAATTAATGTCATTAAAGAGGTAGATGAGGCGAAAGGTGAATTTGGCACGATTGACTGCATGGACTTGGCCAATATTGATTTAGCTCAATTAAAGATTGGACAGGTGCAGGAGATTAGCGGTAAGGCGGCTATCGAATATATAAAAAAGGCGGTTGATTTAGCTAAAAATAATAAAATTCAGGCAATTGCTACTGCCCCGATAAATAAGGAAGCAATTAATAAAGCCGGATTTCATTTTGCCGGTCATACAGACTTTTTGGCTTATTTAACCCATAGGCGTCAATATGCCATGATGTTTGTCAGTCATCCCTTAAAAGTCGTCCTGGTAAGTATTCATATTCCTTTATACAAGGCAGTGCGAGGGCTTTCTAAAAAAAAGGTTTTTACCACGATTAAATTAACCAATCAGGCATTAAAGGATTATTTTGGGTTTAAAAAACCAAAGATTGGTGTAGCAGGATTAAATCCTCATGCCGGCGAGGCAGGACTGTTTGGCAGAGAGGAAGAAAAAGAAATTACCCCGGCAATTAAAGTAGCCCAACGCAAAGGGATTGACGCCGTAGGCCCTTATCCGCCGGATACTATCTTTTGCCGTGGCGTTAAAGGTGAATTTGATGTCGTGGTGGCGATGTATCATGACCAGGGACTTATTCCATTAAAGTTATTGGCATTTGATGAGGCGGTAAATGTAACCATTGGATTACCAATAATCCGTACCTCGCCTGACCATGGCACGGCTTTTGATATTGCAGGCAAGAATCAGGCAAATCCTCAAAGTATGTTAGAGGCGATTAAATTAGCGGCTAAGATGGCAAAAGGAAAAGGTTGAGTAATTATAAATTATGAATTATAAATTATGAATTATAAGATTAAGAATTTATTGTCTTCTTTTTCCTTCATTCATAATTCATAATTTATAATTATACGAGGGTTAATGACTTTACTTACAGAGACAAAAAGAATTCTTAGGCAAAATAATATCAGACCAAAGAAGGGATTAGGGCAACATTTCCTGATAGATGAACAGGTCGTTAAGCAAATAATATCTGCGGCAGAGTTATCCAGAGATGATGTCGTCCTGGAGATTGGTGCCGGGATTGGTATTTTAACTACCCAATTAGTCCCTTTGGTCGCAAAGGTTATGGCTATCGAGATTGACCCGAATTTAATAAATATCCTTCATCAGGAATTAGCCGGGTATAATAATGTTCTGGTCATAAAAGATGATATTTTAAAGGTAAAATTAGCCGAGTTATTTAAAGGAGAGGGCAAGGTAAAGGTAATTGCCAATCTACCTTATTACATTGTTACACCCGTGATTACCCATCTCCTGCAGGCAAAGGAGAACTTCTCGACATTAATTTTAATGGTCCAGAAGGAGGTTGGGGAGAGGATTTGTGCTCCACCTGGGACAAAGGAATATGGGGCATTATCGGTTTTTGCCCAATACCATAGTCGGATAGAACTAATTTGTCAGGTAAGTCGGGAATGTTTTTCCCCACAGCCAAAAGTAGATTCAGTGGTTTTAAGGTTGGATATTCTGGATACCCCGGCCATATCAGTCAATAATGAACAATTTTTCTTTAAAGTAGTTAAAGGGGCATTTTCAAAACGGAGGAAGATGTTAATCAATGCCATTTCAGATATTGGTATTAGCAAGGATAGATTAGCCGAAGTTCTTGTTGAAGCCAGGATTGATTTGAAAAGGAGAGGGGAAACATTGTCATTAGAAGAATTTGGGAGGGTGAGTGATTTGTTAAGAGAAATGACAGGTTACTAAAAAGCGACAGGAGATGAAAAAGATGCAAGTGGATGATTATAAAAATAGGAGTTATTTATCAGCTATTGAATCAGCTAAATACTTAAATCTCTCTGTAAAGATACTTCATAATCTAACAAAGATGGGAGTTATTAAAGCTCAAATTGCTACCAGTGGACAGATGCGTTTCGATCTAAAAGAACTAAAAAAATATGAAGAAAATCCTCTGGTTAAGAATCAAAGTGTAGCCCAACAAGATGTTGAAGAGATAAATATAATTGAGATAAATAAAACAATTCAGAAGATATTTGTTAAAAACTCTGCAAGAATGGAGGATACACCCGATAATTCTATTCATTTAATGGTAACCTCTCCACCTTATTTTAATACTAAGATGTATTCTAAGAAACCAATAGAGAATGATGTAGGGAATATCTCTGATGTAGATGAATGGTTTGATAAGATTAGTGAAGTATGGAAGGAGGTATATAGAGTTTTACAGCCGGGGAGAAAGGTTTTTATAAATATAATGAATCTACCTGTAAGGGAAAATGGAAGTTTTAGGACATTAAACCTGGTGGGAAGAACTATTGATGTATGTGAAAAGATAGGTTTTATCTTTAAAAGAGATATTGTCTGGCATAAGACAAATTCAGTAAGAGCACATTTTGGAACTTATCCCTATCCTGGTGGAATCCTGATAAATAATATGCATGAATTTATCTTAGAATTTGATAAACCATCTAAAAAAGGAGTCAGTAAGTATAGACATTTAACAAAGGAGCAAAAGGAAGAGTCAAAATTGGATAAGGAATTTTGGGTGTCAATAAAAAAGAGTGATGTATGGGTTATGAAGCCACAATTAAGTGGAGACAAGCGAACCCATATTGCACCTTTCCCTTACGAGCTACCTTATAGATTGATTAAGGCATTTAGTTTTGTAGGGGAAACTGTACTTGATCCATTTTTAGGCTCAGGCATTGCTCTAAAAGCTGCTGCCGATCTAAAAAGAAATGGTATAGGTTATGAAATCAATCATGAGATTGCACTTGATGCAGTAAAAAACTTAAATAATTACCAACAAGGATTGTTTTAAGGAATATTAGATGAAATTAGATGCCAAAACCATATATGCTCAATCGAGCGATATAAAATCAAGGACATATTTAGAATACCGTAGAGATATGAAAAGAAAAGCTATTGCTGAGTTTGATGTGATAGAGTGGTTGAACAATAAAGTCAAAGAAATATATCCTAATACCCCTATTAAGATTTATAAATCTGGTGGCGATGCATTTTTGTGGTTTCTAAGAAAAGGTGGAGTTACAAGAGAATCGGATTTTATTGCTAAAATTGGGGAAAAGGATATTCATTTTGAATTCCAATATGCCGAGAAGACTAATTTGCCCTTTTATGACTTTAAGGTATCAAAGGTTGCCTTAAAGAAAGGTGGTAAGCGAATACCAATTGAAGATAAACAATTTGTATACATCTCCAAGCCCTTATTAAAATATGCTATTTTCTCTCCAGAGTGGGTCTTTGAGAATGGAGAATATGGAATGGTTCCCGCTTGGCGAAGTTATGCTTTTAGAGTTCCTAAAGAGAAATTTGAAAAGATTCTCAAAGATGATTCTACGCTGAAGAAGATTTGTGAGAGGATAAAGATCAAAAATTTCGTCCTTAACTTTCAACATCAGTTGATTGATATGAATAAAGAAAAATTATCACATCTCTTACAAGGAGTCATAGATGAAAACAGAATTGTTAATATTATCCCCAAAGATTTAGATAGTTTCTTCAAAGTGTGTTTTATCTTAGATAATATAAACAAGTCTCCACAAAATGCCAATTTATGGTTAATATATCTGTTGAGTTACATCAGTGAAGACTCTACATTAGAGGAACTATCTAAGGTTATTTACTGCATTGATTTCCTATATTCAAAGATTGAGTTACAGGAAAATGAATTGAGTCAACTTGTTGTCAATGTTAAAGGACTAATGGAAATAATTAAAAGGTATGAACAAGAAGATGGGTCATTCAAGTCTTCATTAAAATTATCTCCATTGGATGAGATAAGATACGCGTTGTTTTCAATAAATACATTAGAAGACCTGACACAAGATATGATTTATTACTATTCGGTTAAAGAATTAAAGCCTATAAAGAAGATATATGAAAATGTGAGGCATATTGAGAAAACATACGAATTAATTAAAGAAGATAGTTAAAATAGATAAAATCAAGGAGGATAACACAATGAAGGGAGTGATTATGGCTGGTGGGTTTGGGACGCGATTACGCCCCCTGACCTGCAACATCCCCAAACCAATGGTTCCATTAGCTAATAAGCCTATTATGGAACATATCGTTACCCTTTTGAAAAGGCATGAGATAAAGGAATTAATTGTTATTCTTTATTATCAGCCGGAAGTAATTATGGATTATTTTGGGGATGGAGAGAAATTTGGGGTAAATATTACCTATGTTACGGCCACGCAGGACTTTGGAACGGCTGGAAGTGTGAAGAATGCCACTAAACACTTGACCAACGAGCCATTTTTAATTATCAGTGGTGATGTTTTGACCGATTTTGATTTAAGCGACATCATTAAATTCCATAAAGAAAAAAAGGCACAAGTTACGATTACTACCACTGTGGTTGCCAACCCTCTACAATATGGGATAATCATTATTGATTCAAAAACAGGACGGATAAACCGTTTTCTTGAAAAACCATCCTGGGGAGAGGTCTTTTCAGATACGGTTAATACCGGGATATATCTCCTTGAACCTGAAGTCCTTGAACATATTCCGGTTGAAGAGATGTATGATTTCAGTAAGGATTTATTTCCAAAATTACTTGTCGCCGACAGCCCTCTTTATGGATATATTGCCAGAGGATACTGGAGGGATATTGGTAATTTGACCGAGTATCGTTTAGCCCATTATGATGTTTTAAACCAACAGGTAAAACTTATGATTTCCGGCGATAGAAAGGATGGGATCTGGATAGATAGCACAACAATGCTTGGTGAAGAAGTAAATCTGGAAGAAGGAGTTATCATTGGTAAAAATTGCAGCATAGGGGAAGGGGTAAAAATTATCAATTCCTGTATTGGGAATAATTGTATCATAGAAGAAAATTCGAAGATTATCAATTCTATCCTCTGGGATGGTGTTCATACAGGGATTGCCTGTGAATTACAAGAGAGTGTAATCGGCAAGGGAACTCATATTAAAAAAGGCTCATCCTTAAAGGAAGAGACCGTAGTTGGAGATGGCTGTGTTATAGGTAGTGATTGTATTTTAAGAACGAATGTCAAGATGTGGCCTTATAAAATCATTGAAGACGGGGCAACATTATCGGCCAGTCTTGTCTGGGGTGAGAAATGGTCCCGGAGTTTATTTGGTAGTCGTGGGGTAGTAGGGTTAGCCAATATGGAGATTACACCTGAATTTGCCTCTCGTCTTGGGGCGGCTTATGGCGCCTCTTTCCCTAAAGGTGCAGATGTGATTGTCAGTCGTGACTCACATAAAGCCTCACGAATGATTAACCGGGCAATAATGAGTGGAATTCTATCTGTAGGGGTAAATGTCTGGGATATGGGTGTAGTTCCTGTGCCGGTAGCACGATTCCAGGGTAATGTCTTAAATGCCCATGGCGGATTACATATTGCCCGGGCATCTTACGACCCCAAATTGCTCGAAATTCGATTCTTCGAATCTTCTGGATTAGACCTCTCTCCAGCTAAAGAACGGGCAATAGAACAACTCTTCTACCGCGAGGATTTTAGAAGGGTAAAGATAGAGGAGACAGGAAATATATCATTCCCATATCGAGTCATCGAGTGCTATCGAGAGGGATTATTAAGTGCCATCAATCCTAAATTGATTGCCCAATCTAAATTCAAGATAATCATCGATTATGCCTTTGGTAGTATCTCAACCGTATTCCCCACGGTGCTGGAGGGATTAGGTTGTGAGATGGTCGCCTTAAATGCCTGTCCTGATGCAGAAAAGGCGGTTAACACCCCGGCCGGTATATCCCAGTCATTAAGACAATTATCAAATATTGTTCTTACCCTGGAGGCAAATGTCGGCTTTTTATTCGATCAGGAGGCAGAACGAATCTTTGCCGTCGATGAGAGGGGAAGAATTATCCCTGATGATTTATATCTGGCCATAATGGTAAAATTGGCTTGTGAAACAATTGAAGAAGGCTATATTGGTATCCCGGTTATATCAAGTCGCATTATTGCTCAAATGAATAAGGACCGGGTTAAATATCTCAAGATTAATCATAAACAAAGAATTTTAGATAAAGGATTTGTTATGGCCGGCAATGGCTATGGAGGATTCATTTTCCCTCAATTTCACGCCTCTTTTTTTGATGGGATGTTTTCCAGTCTAAAACTACTTGAGTTTTTATCGGCTAAAGGGATTAAACTGGGTGAGGTAGTGGATTCTATCCCGGACTTCTATGTCCATCACGAAAGAATTTCCTGTGCCTGGGAATTAAAAGGCGCCTTAATGCGTTGGCTAATAGAAGAAACAAGGGCTCAAAAGGTAGAATTGATTGAGGGCATCAAGGTCTTTCACCGGAAAGATTGGGTCCTGCTACTACCTGACCCGGATGAGGCATTATTACATATCTATGCTGAGGCAGGCTCAAAAGAAAAGGCAGAAGAATTAGCTTACGAATATGTAGAAAAGATTAATAAATTTAAAGAGAGAGGGTAATTGGGCAGTGATTGATAGGAAGGATTATAGGCAATTCCTCAGTTATCGGTTGGGAATAAACACACCCCTAATCCAATAGTGGGTCATTCCATTTAATATTGGGGGTATCTATGATAGAATCCAGGAGTCA
>JASEHU010000112.1 GCA_030018635.1 bacterium | reverse complement strand
TCTTTTCCTAATTTCTATTTTCCAATTTCAAATTTCAATATGTCAAATTATTTATCAGATTGCATATATTCCCATGCGATACTTGATGTCGTAGTTGATGATGAAGTCCATTTTTCCTAAACGATGCCGCAATCATTCAGCCTCCTCGTTGCTATCCGGGTTTTGTTTTATCTGCCTTTGTTTCTTCGCTGGCGGAAGATAGTTTTCAGATGTGATAATGTTTTTACCTGTTTTTGCTTCCAATTCCAATCGGGCTTTTTTTGCTATTTTTCCGCCTTTTTTGCCTGCATCTACATTTTCAACCATTCCGGTAGCATCCACGCTTTCGGCAATCTGCCGGGTAGACAATTCTGCAAGAGCGGTAAAAATAAGCTCAGCTTCACTCATGTGGTCACGCAAATTCTGTGTTTTGAGGCCTTTGATATCTTTATGTTTTTTGACTGAAACGCCACTCCATTCCTGATGAATAATATTGGTGAGAATGGCATACTCTTCTTCTTTTGTAATCTCGTGATCTTTCCAGTAATCAGTGAGTTTGTTTCGGGTTTCCTGACCCATCATCCTTTGCTGAATCCACTTTTCGCTTCTGCCGTGTTGTTGCCAGTATTCACGGGCACGATCAAGTGATCGCACAGGGTCGCTCATATCCTGCAATCGTTCGTATCCCACCTTTGCCAGCCATAATTTTATCGGTTCTGCTTTGGGACTGGGTACAGACTGAACAAGCCGTAACAATGTTTCAGTATCAGCAGCATCGGTCAGATATTTTTTTCCGTCTGCGGATTCCAGTTTCAGTTGGTGACAATTTGTCACCGACTCACTTCCTTCCTTTTTCAGCCGTTCTTTGAGCTTATTCCAGTATTTTCTGGCTGTTTGATAATCCGGTTGCTGTAACAATACCGCGATAATATCCACCACCGAGAAATACCATGTCTCTGTCTGCTCATTGTAATGACGACGGATTTTATAGTTTTCAAAAACGGCTAAAGCGTTTTTAGTCATTGTTGTCTTCCTCTCCGCTTTCCAATTCCCTGCTCATGCGATACTTGATGTCATAGTTAATGATGAAGTCTAATTCCTCATCGGTAAAACCATAGTGCTTCGCCAGTACACGGTCGATTTCGTCGATGATGAAATTGGAAAGCCCGCCTCTTTAATTGCTATCTTTGCCCTGCCCATTTATTTCCAACTTATCTTCTATGTCACTTCTAAACTCTTTTTTTATTAACCTTCCGTCTATTAGATATTCAAAAAACTCAGAATAACTATTAGGACTCAAGAAGTGAAAGATGTATTCCTGTTTAATCCCTGCTTCTTTTAATTCTTTGTTAAGGTCAATGAAATGTTGCTTTGTCCACCTTAATTTTGCTTTGTTTTCATCAGAGCAGTCATTATCCACCTTTATTTCTACAACTATAATGTAACCGGTTTCATCCTTATGAATTTTTATAAAGAAATCTGGATTGAATGTTTGCTGTTTTGGATGCTCTCCCTTTCTCCATGAATATTCAATAGAGTAAAACCCCTGGTCTCTTGATTTAATCCACGAATCAATTTGTTCTGCACTCTCTTTTTTACATAAGTGCTCAACAAATCTTCTCTCTGGTTCAGCCCTTGTAAAAATTACATCAACAGGTGTTTTGAATAGATATTGATTTATCGTCCTCTCTGCACTTTTGGGCAGGCTTTCATCATTTCTAATCTCTTGTAACTGTTTACCTGACTGAAGTAAAAACACTGAAAGACTCGAGTTCACGGAGAATTTCATTGCAAATTTAACATTGCAAAATTAGCATTTCAAATTTAAAATGCTAAATGCTAAATTTGCAATTTGCTAGTGATCTTCTGTGCCTCTGGTTAATCTTTACTTCAGGTGGCTAAAGTGTTACAATATTTTTAACCAAATCCCTGGATAAACTTTCACTTACTTCTCCAGCATCTGAGACCTTTGAATGGAAAACACAAGTCTGCCCACAATCAAAAGTTACCTCTATTAACTTTGTAACATAACCCTCTCTTTGTATTTTTTTAATCTCTTTTCTTATTATTTTTCCTTTTCCCAATGCAGGATGTGTTATTTGCTCGCCTTCTGATAAGGCTTCCCAAAACATCTCATGAAGACCTATTTCCCATGCAAGTATCTTCATCAATGTTTCTTTTCTGTTAATGTATCCGATAGGGAGATGATTTATAAGTGACTCACCAGTGATAATATTATGGAGTTGTTCTGCTATTTTTAAAATGTAATCTTTGTCCTGCAATTTGTTTATTAAATTCTTGTGAATTACCGACAGCCCATAATATGCACCACATAAACCACCTACAAAACTTGCTATGGTATCAGTGTCACTACCAAGCATATTTACTGCTTTAAAAATACCGTCTTTTGGATTATCTAAATATTCAAGAAAAAGGTAGAATGCGATAAAAACAGTTGATATTCCAGAGCCCCTATACTCGTCGAAAGCACGAGTCAGATAATAATATTCTTTATCATCAACTGACAATAACTGTTTTATACCTTTAAGATATTCCTTTGATTCATTACGAGTTTTCCGAAATTCCTCCTTAAATTTCCCATTTATAGCTTTTCTATCCCATTCTTGAGTCCATTTATATACCCAATCATTTTCTTTTAGAGAAGAAGTTGATATTTCTATAACTTCTCTTATATAGTTATAAAAATTTTCTTTGTTGAATTTAGACTCTTTCAAAAGGTAATTGATAGCCGATGCATATATCATCGCTCCAAGTATTGCCCTGGGATGTCCATGAGTAATAATTGCATTTTTAAATACATCTGTGTAAAGCCTTTTTTCATTATTGACATTTACAAGTGCTATTGGTAAAACACGCATGGCAGCACCATTAGCACCAGCATATCTATAATCAATTTCGCCCCTTTTATAAAAATTGAAAAGCCATTCTTTTTTGCTGGGAACGATGACCCTTGCCGCAGTCTTTATTGTCTTACCTCCTCCTCTCTCATAACTCAACCATAAAGGCAATTCAGAATATGCAAATTTATCCGCATCAAACTCTCCATATCCATTAATACAACGAGCAACTGCCAGAGTTAATTGTGTATCATCGGAATATGAGCCTTCTTTTATTTTTTCTCTATACCCCCAAAATCTACCACCTATCACTTTTTCCCATTCAATATAATCTGTTAGATAATTTTTCCCAAAACGCTTATGAACGATACTTGGATATCTTCCAAATTCTGTGGGCCATCCCAAAGCATCACCAACAGCACTACAAACTAATGCTCCTCGAATTTTATCTTTTAAGACATCTGAAGTTTGGGATAACTGATTGCTATCAGACTTCTTATTATCAGAATCTAAAAAATTCAGTTGGTTATTCATTGTTTCCTCCTTTAAAAGTCATATATAATAAAAGTGATTCTTATCCATCTTGTGTTGCCTAAATAATATTCTACATTATATCTTCCACTATTTAAGTTAGCAGAATCTATACTTGTCCAATGCCAATAATTAGATTGATTCTCAAATACTGTCGTTGACTCATTAATTATATCTCTATTTTCTAAAAACCATTTAATATTAGCTTCTAACCCAGGGGTTGCTTGAACATTTACCAAAAAAGTGATTTTTTGTCCAGACACAAAGGTATCTTCATGCTCAAAGTGTTTTGACTTTACATTATCTTTTGATATATCTGAAGAAGTTAAAATTGCAGAATTTACAACTGGAAAACCTGCATAGAATAAATTATTATCTACTTTAAATGGGGGATGTAAATTATTCCTCCATAAACGATTACCTTCCTCTAAACTTGCCTCACTGATGAAATTTATGGATAAAATTTTGTCAATAGAAACTTCTTGTGGAATTAGACATTCTGCTTGTACATTACGATGCCATGTTTTATCCCATGGTTTGGGACCGGTTTCAAGAGTAGATTTTATAGTATCAAAATCTACTAATTTTAATCCCTCTAAACCATGATCCCTTTTATGACCATTCCTCTTTCGTGTGGCATTGGTGTTTGTAAAAAACACTCCCTGCTCGAAAGCAACATCAGGTTTAATAATGAAGTAGCATGAATGACTCTCTTTTTGCTTATTATATACCATAGGTGTATTTGGACAAAAATACAGATGTACTTTATTCCAATTCTCCAGCTCTTTATCAAGATTCAACGACAGTTCATTGCCTCCAGTTACAATATCGGATAAAAAACCATGTTCCTCTAATTTTTCTTTGCTCCATAACCCATTACACTTACCGATAATCGGTAAATTATTAATATCTGTAAAATGATAGAACACTTTAATATTATGTCTACTAAATATCTCTTTGATTTTTTTCAGCATCTGGATGTAATATCATTTATTTACCTTTCCTCTTATTATTTGCCAGTCAATAACCCCTCTGCCTGAAAGATAAAATAACCATTCCTGCTAATAATTATATGGTCAATTACCTCAATTCCGGCTATCTTGCCAGATTCAATAAGCCTGGTTGTTAATCTTATATCTTCTTTGCTTGGTTCAAGATCACCCGAAGGATGGTTATGGACAAAAATAATTCCTGCCGACCTATCACTTATAGCGTCAGCAAAAACCTCTCTTGGGTGAACAAGGCTCTGATTCAATTTAAGAATGATGGTCTCAGTTGCTCATTCATTTTCTTCTTTATTTTATTCCCCATATTAGTTAGCTGGTAACTAACCTATAGGTTACTAAAATCAATCTGGGCTTGATATTCAGGTACCGTATGCACCCCAATCACCATCAGCCAGTTTTTATCTTTATATGGCCTGGTAAGACCCATGGCAAAGAATACCTGCTCATATCCCTTTTTATCAAAATCCTGACGAAAAAGTCGATGTTCACTCTTACCTAAATATGAAAGCACCTTGCGGCCTAAAGCCCTCATTTTAATGTCCGAACATGGTATATCGGAATAATTGCGGCTATTAACGGAAAAATCTACCCTGACCGCAATATCGTCTCCTGCCTTATTAGGCTTGAAATGGAAGGAAAAATCCTCCGGGGTAATCATTCCCAGTGAGTATTTTAAACCCTCAAGATTAGGTAAATCGTCCTGATGGGAATGTGCCTTCAGAAACTCAATCTTTTCTGAATTAGATAGTTCTTTGACCAACTTAGGTTTAACTCGTCGATCGATAAGCCAATCTTCGATGTGAGGGGGTTCTGGTTTAGGCTCTTTCAGCCCAAATTGGGATAACCCAAGATACTTGATTTGAGGTTGTCCCTTAATAATGAAGTCGGTCAACTGAATACAGTGTTCCATTGGGTCACTGACATCCAGGCGCACAGGTCTAATCCATTGTCCTGTCTCAGGCTCTATCCCGGCAATACAGACACCGTTTGCCATTTTAGTCATGGCTAAAATAACTAAGTTTTTGGTAATAGGTTCGGTTATCACTATCTTTTCCTCTACTGCTTCATAACATTTGATTTTAGCAGTTCGGTGGTTTTTGTTAATAAGTTTCATTGCAAATTTATCATTGCAAAATTAACATTTCAAATTTAAAATGCTAAATGTTAAATTTGCAATTTGCAATGAAATCAACCCACAAAAACAAATGGAATGAACCACTACAGGTGAGATACTTCTATCCCATCCAATTTCTCTGCCCAGTACTCAGATATCAGCCGTCGATGACATTTATGAGCAGTGGACTCGGTGCAAAGCAGGCAGATAGTCCCCTTTGACATAAGTTCCTTACCCAATTCAATCACTTCCCGACTTTTAAGTAGAGCCATAAAATCTTCAGTGTATCGTTCCCAATCGCCATCAGATTTAAACCGTTTTAAAATCTCCTGTGTAGGAGCTAAATTTACCTCATGGCAATAACCGATTCCAAAGCCCTCCTTAAGCAAAAAAGCTAAGTCCCTACCCTTGGAATAACCGGCTAACTGGGAGGTATTATTGAGTCGAATATCAACAACTAAGGTTACTTTTGCCTTTTGCAAAGATTTTATAAACTCCGCTAAACTTTTCTTGGTAAATCCAATGGTATATATTTTTTTATTCATGGTCATCTTCTAAAAGGCAACCGTTTTGGATTTTCGATTTTGGATTTTCGATTTTGGATTGAAGATTAAGGATTAAGGATATAAGATTCCTCAATCGAAAATCGAAAATCCAAAATCGAAAATTCCATAATTGGTATAAACGCTTACCCAAAAAGTGATAATTGTTCCACTTCCTGATTGAATTCGTCCAATTGAGGGTAGTTTAATGAGCCATCAGATAAGATATGGACTACGGCTATTTCCTTTTCTAATAACGATTTCGTAATAAGCAAATGGCGGTGGCATTGTCTCGGATTTGCCTCGGCACACATAATTGCAGTTTTTTTACCGGCACTCTCCTCAATCAAAAATTGTAAGGCAGTTTGATATTCTTCACTCAAGGCATATTTTTTATAGTCTATTTTCCCGGTAGGGGTGATATATTCCGGATTAGAAGGATACCCACCAAGTCCTTTGCCCAGATATAGGTATTCCATACCATTTTCTTCTATGGCTTGAGCCAATTCATTTTTATTAAACCAGGTGGCATATTTACAATAGGGTGCGCTGCGGACATCAACTAATATTTGAATCTGATGTAATCGGAGTAATTTTATAAACCCTTCTAATGAATGGTTACTATGTCCTATGGAGAAAATCATCAAAACTCCTTTAAAAGTGAAAAGTGAAAAGTGAAAAATTAAGATAAAAATAATAAGTAGATGTGATAAAAGCAAACTGTTGGTGCGAGGAGCGGGAGTTGAACCCGCAAGGGAAAATCCCACTGGATCCTAAGTCCAGCGCGTCTGCCAATTCCGCCACCCTCGCCTTAACTCTAATTTATATATTACCACACCAAAAGATTTTTGTCAAGGAAAACAAGTTTTTTTCAGCAATTCTCATTATGGCAGAAATCGTGTCCAATGTTGAGACATAGGTGGAA
>JASEHU010000111.1 GCA_030018635.1 bacterium | reverse complement strand
CTTTGTGTTCTTTGTGTGAGAAAAACCCACAAATTTAAGTGTCATGGAGTACTAGGGCATTACATCTCCCCACCGTTAACTGAGCGGTTACAGTGATTGCACCTTTTCTAAAACCTCATCTATTCCTCCAACCATATAGAAACATTGTTCCGGAATATCATCATGTTTGCCTTCCACAATTTCTTTAAAACTGCGCACAGTCTCAGATAATTTCACATATTTACCCGCTCTTCCTGTAAATACCTCAGCTACCGAAAATGGTTGTGAGAGGAATTTTTGTATCTTTCTTGCCCGATAGACACTCATTTTATCCTCTTCACTTAATTCATCCATCCCTAAAACAGCAATAATATCTTGCAGTTCCTTGTATCGCTGAAGTATTTGTTGAACTGCACGGGCTGTCTTATAATGTTCCTCCCCTAAAATCTTTGGGTCAAGCATTCTTGAAGTGGAATCCAACGGGTCAATAGCTGGATAAATACCTAATTCAGCGATTTGTCGAGATAAGACTATGGTCGCATCAAGATGAGAAAAGGTGGTCGCCGGGGCCGGGTCAGTTAAATCATCGGCCGGGACATAAACTGCTTGAACTGAGGTAATAGAGCCTTTTTTCGTCGAGGTAATCCGTTCTTGTAAGGCACCCATATCTGTAGCTAATGTAGATTGATAACCAACCGCAGAAGGCATTCTACCCAGAAGAGCCGATACCTCAGAACCGGCTTGAATGAATCGAAATATATTATCGATAAAGAAAAGTACATCTTGATTCTTTTTATCTCTAAAATATTCAGCCACCGTTAATCCGGTCAATCCTACACGAAATCGTGCCCCAGGGGATTCCTGCATCTGACCATAGACAAGGGCAGTTTTGGCTATAACGCCTGATTCCTTCATCTCTAACCAGAGGTCGTTTCCTTCCCGGGTGCGTTCGCCTACCCCGGCAAAGACCGATACCCCACCATGTTGTTTAGCTACATTATGGATTAATTCCATAACTAAAACCGTTTTCCCAACACCGGCACCACCAAATAAACCTACCTTGCCACCCTTGGCAAATGGTGCTAATAAATCTACGGCCTTTAGTCCTGTCTCAAACGGTTCACGAATTACCTCCTGTTCGTCAAAGGTAGGAGAAGGTTTATGGATAGGGGAATATTCTGCCGCCTTTATTTCCCCCAGGTTATCAAGAGGGTCACCCCAAGGTCCCATCACCCTGCCCAGTGCAGATTCTCCTACCGGGACTTTTATTGGACCATCGGTATCTATTGCCTCCATACCTCTTTTCAGCCCGTCTGTATAATCCATAGCAATGGTTCGAACCGTATTATCACCCAGATGTTGGGCGACCTCGACGAATAATCCTTGCTCACTATCAACTGTTTTTTTTATCTTGACCGCGTTGTAAATTGGTGGCAAATCATCTGTCTCAAATTTAATGTCAACTACCGGTCCTAAAATTTGTTTTATTTTTCCTGCACGCATTTCAAATTCCTCCTTTTTTTTAAAAAGAATAGGTCATATAGGACATATAAGACCTATTTTTTTTGTCCTATTCTCCTCTTAAAGCCTCAGCCGTCCCTGTAATTTCAGAGATTTCTTTGGTAATAACCGCCTGTCTTGCCCGATTATAAGAAAGACTTAACTGCGCTATCATCTTTTTGGCATTAGTCGTAGCGGAGTCCATAGCTACCATCCGAGCCGCATATTCAGATACTTGAGACTCTAATAAAATCCGATAAAGTTGAATAACTATATGTTTTTTAAGCAAAATATTTAGTAAGTCTTTTTTGGAAGGTTCATAAATATGTTCTGAAACCATTTTCCCGGCAGGTATTGAGCTCGGTATAATAGGCAGTAAATTTTCCAGCACTACCTTTTGTCTGAAAACAGATTTGAATTCGTTATAGACAATAATAACCTCGTCTATTTGTCGGCTGAGATATAAATCAATAATTTTTTCAGCTAATTCTTCGGCAAATTTATAAGTAATCGAGTCCGGGGTAGGCAAGAAAAATGGTATATCGTAATCAAACCGTTTGAAGAAATTAAATCCCTTTCTACCTATTATCATCAATTTCATCTCAATGGCTTTATCTCGTTCTTCTTCTAAATAATGAAATACATTTTTAATGATATTGGAATTGAATCCACCACACAGCCCTCGTTGTGAGGTAAGCATAATTAATCCTGAGGTTTTAACCTCCCGTTGTTCAAGCAGAAGGTAGTCTTGTTCCTTTTCTACCCTTAGGGCTAAACTTGACAGGACATCACCCATAGCGTGAGCATAAGGTCTGGCGGAGATAATAGCCATTTCTGCCTTCTTCATTTTAGCCGCGGCAACCAACATCATCGCCCGGGTAATCTGCTGAATGTTTTTGATTGACTTTACCCTTCTTTGTATATCCCGCATCGTAGCCATAGTAATTTACCCCTTCTCTCCTAACAACATAATTTTACCATTTTTAAAACAAAATGTCAAATGAAAATTTTGTGTGTTCCAAATACCACCAAAATAATTCCAAGCAGTCCCAAGAATAAATAATCTTTTATAGTCATCCTTAATTTAGTGGCATTTTCGCTGAACGGGTAGTTTGGTGAGGTTAAATCAAAGGCTAATTTATCTGCTTTTTCAAAGGAATTCCTGAAAACTATGATGAGCATTGGAAGCAGGTGTCTTAACCGATTCAAGATATTGCCGGATTTAATATCTACTCCATAGATAGACTGTAACTCCTCATGTAAAACAGGAATAAATTGTAGACTTAAATAAATAATTAAGACTAAGTCCTGGACAGGTAGTCTTATTTTCTTTAATGGGCTTAATAAATATTCTAACCCATGGACTAAATCTAATTCCGGAGTAGTTGTGATTAAGATAGAAACAAACAGTACCAAAACTATTAATTTCGAGGTAAATAATGTTCCCAAACATAATCGTTGATTTAAAGAATATGCTGAAACGGGTAGAAGATAGATTAAAAAGGTAAATATCAAAAACCAAATCAAAGGGCGTAATTGTCCTAAAACATAACGGAGTTGTAACTGGGCTAAGATAATCATTAATGACAAAACAAATATTATGATACCTAATCTGATAAAATTATCGGTTGATAAGGTTAATGAAAGTAAAAACACCGTCCCGAGCAATTTTGTTCTGGGGTCTAAAGAATGAATGATAGAGTTACCGGGGATATATTGTCCTGATTTCATCTTGGAATCCTCATCAATATAGGTATCAGGTATCAGGTAGGACTAAATACCTGACACCTGACACCTTTTTAATTATACCATTATCTTTTTAATATAGTCAAGTAAAATTCTTAGGTATCCAGCAATTCTCATTATGGCAGAAATTGTGTCCAATGTTGAGACATAGGTGGAAAAATGGAGATTAAATTTTCGATTTTGGATTTTTTCAATCGAAAATCGAAAATCCAAAATCGAAAATTTTCCAATTCTCCCTATTCTCCACTTCTCATTGCTTACACATTTTCATAATGAGAATTGCTGTTGAGGAGGGGAATAGGGAAGAAGTCAAGAAGAAAAGTTAAGGAAGGGAATGAGGAAAGACTTCCTCTCCTTCAGCCTTATTCCCTATATTACAATTTTATACCTTTCTTTTAAAAGGAAAACCAACTGCATCATATCACGAATAGTAGCCGAAGGTTCACTTTTCCCTTCATCAAAGGCATATTTTCCACCTCGTTGATAGAAAACAGTAATAATCCCTGCCTCATTTGCCGCGTCAACATCATGTTTAGGATGGTCACCGACATACATTGCCTCTTTGGGAACAATATTAAGAGATTCACATGCTCGGGTAAAAAGCAAGGGGTTTGGTTTGCGAATACCCATCTCTTCTGTAAAAAACATCGCCGATTTATCAAAATATTCCAATAATCCCAGACGGATAATCTTTTCTATTTGTTTAAGGGTTATACCGTCAGAAATAATCCCAAGTTTTAATTTTTTGTTTCTTGATAAAACACTTAATGCCCATTCTACATCTGGAAAGGGTTTTAGTTCTTTTACCTTAGCATCATGATAGGCAACTACGCCCGCGGCAATGATGACGGATTTGCTAACCTCTGATTGAACATTCAAACGAGCAATAAGTTCATCATAGTGACGCTCATAATTAGCCCCAAACTCCTGAGTAACTTTATTTAATTCCTCAAATGCCCTGAATTCATCTACCCTGAGTCCTGCCTCTATCATAGCTCTAACCGCATTCATTCGTGCCAAACGAGTAAATTCAGTAGTAGAATAAAGGGTATCATCTATATCAAAAAATACTGCTTTTAAACTTGTTTCCACAAATACCTCCAATTTAAAAAATAATAGGTCCTATAAGTCTTATATGACCTATTGTTTTAATTCTTCTATCTCCTTAAGTCGATTATTGGCAACTCGTAGTCTAATACTAATCATTTGGGCTAATTTTAAAGCTATTTTTAAACCAAGACCGGTATTCCTATGCATCAGGTCGAAAAAATCAGGTCTAAAAATAGCTATCACCTCTGTTTTTTCTACAGCTACTGCGGCCGCAGACCGTGGGAATTCATCTAATAGGGCTAATTCACCAAATAAATCACCTACACCCAGTTGAGCTAATTCACTCTCATTATCATTGACCTTTGTCACAATCTTTACCTTTCCTGCCTTGACTATGTACATACCCATTCCCGGCTCTTCCTCTTGAAATATGTTTTCTCCTTTAGCATACTGCCTTTGGTGAACAATTTTCTCTATCTCCTTCAATTCACGGGTAGAAAGTCCTTCAAAAATTGGTGTATTCTTAATAACCTCAAATGGTTCATCCGTGCTTTTTTTAAAAAATGTATTTGCCCACAGACTATCCTGTTTCATGATTTTAATCCCCTCGTTAAAATGGTAATCGGTTATCGGTAATCAGGTAATCAGGTAATCGGTGAAGAGTTACCTGATAACCGATAACCTGATTATACTATATTACCCTGCGTTTTGTCAATAAAAATATTGTTGACAAGGTGAGAATAAAGGTGTAGAATAGAAGTTAAAAGTTAAAAGTTAAAAGTTTGAGGTTTGAGGTTAGAGGTTAGAGGGGTTCTTCTTCCTTCCAACTTCTCCCTAACACCTGACCCCTGAATTTAAAGGATTAAAAGATGTTAAGTAAATTAGTGATTTTTATCGTTGCTTTACTCTGGAATGGCGATTTGATTTATGGTCAAAAGCTGACTCCTTCTATAGCAGATACCGTTACCCAGGTAAGTCCTGCTGTGGTCATGATAAAAGGTGAAAAAATCTCCCGGACATATCAACCAGGTAGGATTACCATCACTCATAATTATCGCATAGGTTCCGGATTTATTATTGATAAAGAGGGTTATATCCTTACTTGTTATCATATCATCAGTGATGCCGAGACTATTTCTGTAGAACTTAAATCCGGTAAAACCTATGAGGCTAAAATAGTTAAAATAAATTCAAAGGCTGATATTAGCTTGTTAAAAATTAATTCCAAGGAATTTTTCCCTGCACTAAAAATAGGTGACTCGTTTAAAGTTAGGGCAGGAGATCAAATCATTATCATTGGAAATCCATTACCTAAAGAAGTAAATATGCCGCACATGGCATTTAAACATTCAGTTTCCTGCGGTATAATTGGGTCAACTGAACGAGTGGGTATTAACCATATGCGGCTTTTCCAATTAAGTTTGCCGGTTAATTTTGGAAATAGTGGGGGACCCCTCCTTAATGAAAATGGGGAGGTAATTGGAGTAGTTAATTCCAAGATGCTTACCTTTAACGGATATCCTCTGGAAGGGGTAGGATTTGCCCTGTCTATTGAAGAGGCAAAAGGAATATTTGAGGATTACACTGCCCAACAACCGCCTGCCATTTCAATTAATGAGTTGTCATTTAATAAAAAATTTCGCATCCTGAGTCTTTTAGCTGGCATAGCAATTATCCTAACTCTTACATTATTTCTTAGAATCTGTTGGAACAGGTCAAAACAATATAAATTTATAAAGAAAAAAATATATCGGGCTGTTTATGCCGGTGACTATCAACAATATACCCGTATCCTTCAGAAGGTATTTGGACGGCATGGTCTATTTGAAGATTGGGAGACATTAATCAATGATTTGATTTTTTTGCAGAGTAAAGAGCCATGGATATTATCGGAATTAAATAACCAATTAGAGGATTTAAAAGCTAAATTAAATGATTTGGATAAGCAAAGGCAGATAATGAAATGTCAGGCAAGGATGAAACAGGGGCACAAGCAACCATAAAAAACTTGGGGAATTTCTGAGGTAAGAAAATTTTCCTTGTCCTTGACAGAAAGCAATAGCTGTGTTATTCTCACTTAGACATTGTTGAGCATTTGGAGGTGAATTATGTTTGGGATAGGATTTCCAGAATTAGTGGTTATCTTACTCATAGTTTTGATTATCTTCGGAGCGGGCAGATTACCACAACTGGGTAAAAGTTTAGGAAAAGGGATTAAAGAATTTCAAGGGGCAGTTAAAGGTAACTCAGAACAAGGTAACCAGGATAAAAAAAACAATGAGTCTTTATTATCTGATGAAAAGTAGCCAGTAATAAAAAGTAATTAAAAATTATGAATTAAAAATTAAAAATTGAGGAAGGAGGGAACCGTTCATAGTTTTCAATACATATATTTCTTTCTTCCTTAATTTTTAATTATCCAAGGAGGTAACTATGTTTGGAATTGGGATGCCGGAGTTAATTATTATTCTTATTGTTGCCCTTATTATCTTTGGCCCAAAAAGATTACCTGAGATGGGAAAGTCATTAGGTAGGGCCATAAAGGAATTCCGAAAAACCTCACAGGAATTAAAAGAGGAAATAAAACTTGATATCCATGAATCTCCGGAGATAGAAGAAAGAACGAAGAATGAACAATCGTCTGTAGGATGAGTTTCAACGATGCAGGAAATAAATTTCTAAAATGTAAAGGGTGTGGCTACTTTTGGACGACGGCCAAAATAGGCCTCCACCTCCCTTTTGGGT
>JASEHU010000110.1 GCA_030018635.1 bacterium | reverse complement strand
CATTTTACCTAAATTCTTACAAATTGTCAATAAATGTCGATTGCACAGGTCGAATATTTTTGTTCCTGTCCAATTACCTCTTTTTGGGTTTGGGAACATTTATTCAAAAGCTGAATTTTAATGTTGTGGCACCTAATTCGTGCATGATTTTAAGCATGACAGGACCTAAGACAATCAGGAGAATTGTGGGAAAGATAAAAAAGATGAGTGGGAAAAGCATTTTCACCGGGACTTTCATTGCTTGTTCTTCGGTGCGTTGTCGCCGCAAAGTTCTAAGTTGCTCTGCCTGAATTTGAATTACCTTTGCAATCCCTACACCAAGCTGTTCTGCCTGAATAATATTATTGATAAATAATTGTAAGTCTTCTACCCCGACTCGTTTTCCAATGTCCTTTAATGCCTCCCGACGAGATTTGCCCATGACTATTTCCTCCAGTGCCTTTTTGAATTCCAGGGCTAATGGTCCTTTTGTCTTTTCAACTACCTTTGATAAAGATAGGTCAAATCCTAATCCCGCCTCCATACTTACCTGTAATAAATCAAGTGTATTGGGTAATGTTCTTGAAATCAGGCTTTTTCTTTTGGTTACCTGTTTGCTTAGCCAGAACTTAGGGACTACGAATCCAAAGGTAAACCCACTTGAGGCAAAAACAAGAATTAAGATAGGGGGATTTAGTTGAATAAATAAACACAACATCAAGACAATAAATAGCAAGCTCAAACTTATCAAAAATTGCAGAACCATAAATTCATTTGGCTGTAAATTACCAGGATTTCCAGCCATGATGAGTTGTGATAAAAGTCTATCCTGATAGGCAGAGGATTCATGGTTTTTTCCCTGACTAAAACCTGAGGCTATTTTTTGGATAACCGGTTTAATCATCCGTTCGAAGAAAGATTTCTCTAATTCCTCTTCATCTAAAGAAACCGGTGCTTGTTCTTTGTTTTTAACAACGGTTAACTTTTTAAGTCGACTGTGGACTCTACCCCTTTTAACGGTAACCAGACCAACGATTAACAAAGAAAAGGTGATAGTAAACATTAAAACTATAAGTAATAACAAAAGGTTCATTGCAACTCACCTCTAATTAAAAAACTAAAAGTTAAAAACAAACAACTTTTCACTTTTCGTTTTTCACTTTTCACTTCCTTTTCAGACCTCCACCTGTATTATTTTTCTAATGATGAGTATGCCTGTAGCCTGCATTATGATACAGATGCCGATTATACCCCAGCCCACATGTTCGGTAAGAAGAAGTTTATAAATATCCGGTTGAAGAAAATAGAGGATTACTCCTAATATTATGGGTAAGAGTGAAATAATACATCCGGAGAGTCGTCCTTGAGCGGTTAATGTCTTTATTTCCCCTTTAATCCTAATTCGTTCCCTGACTGTCCAAGCTATTCTGTCTAAAATCTCTGATAAATTTCCACCAATTTGTCTTTGAATCAATACGGCTGTAATTACCAGGTCTAAATCGTCGCTTTCTATTCTATTAGTCAGGTTACCCAGTGCCTTTTCTAATGGTACTCCTAAATTTTCCTCGCGAATTACCCGACTGAATTCAACCGACACTGGAGGAAATGTTTCTTTAGCTACCATATCTAATGCCTGTAGGAAACTATAGCCTGCTTTAAGGGAATTTGAGATTAGAGAAAGGGCATTACATAATTGTCTGGTAAAAGCAGACAAACGCTTTTTTTTTAGATGGTGTAGAAAGATATGGGGAATAAAATATCCCAACCCTCCTCCTATGACTAATCCAATAAAAAATAGTTTAGAAAAAAGTAGAACCCCAATAATTGCCAGACAAAGTGTTACAAATATGTCAATCAAGATAAATTCAGAAGGACGAAGTAAGACCCCGGCTTTAGCTAATTTATCCTTAATATGCGCCTGGTATCCTTTGAAAAATATAAAATTTATTAACTTCGTTGTTAGTTTAGTTGAAAATCGCTCTTTTGGATAGCCTTGTTTAACTGTGGGTTCTAATGAGGTGAAAAGGATTCCGACATAAGGTTTCAATCTGTCTTTTAGTTTCTTTTTGTTTCCTTTTTTTATTATCAGCCAAAAGAAACATAACACCAGAATTAAAAAAATTATAGCCAGTAATAGAAATTTCATTTCCTTCTATGTAAGCGTTCAGGTATCAGGTAAAGAGAGAGACATCAGAGAAAAACTACTTTTCTCTTTACCTGACTGCTGATACCTGACACCTGAACGCTTACCCTTCTCTTATGCCCCTCTTGGAATAAGGAGTTTTTGTAAAGATTCCGTTACTTTATCCTCGCTACTTGCTTCTCTTATTCTATGTATCTCTTCAATAGATTGTTTCCAGATAGATTCATTGGTACTAAACTCGGCTAAATATTCCAGTCCTTCACGGTCCTTGACTTTAAGCAAATCTTCAACATATTTTTCTAACTCTCCAATCGCCTTGACACATGTATCTTTATAAACACTTTTAGTAGTTCTAATTACATATTTGAGACATTTCACATCGTTAATTTCTTCTACGGCTCTATTTCGTTTTACCCTATTTCCTCCTAATGCCGCTACATATCTTAACGCATCTATATCCTTCGCCTTGATTAAGTCCTCTAATAGTTTTTCCAATCCATCGACTGCCTTCTTTTTCGCCTCATTGTCTTTACTGAAGATTAGTAAACACTTTAGTCCATCACGGTCCTTAAATCTAACAAGTTTATCGGTTAATTTTTCAAGTTCTTTTACGGCACGATTGGCTGTATCCCGATACATATTCCATTGAGCGACAAATCTTAAGCCTTCCGTATCTTTGAATTTAGCTAATTCAACGACCGACTTGGTTCTGACATCTCTATATCTTCCCCACTGGGCAATATATCTTAATCCTTTCAGGTCCTCGAATCTAACTAATTCCTTAAGTGCTTTAACCCTATTATCACTAAAATTACTTGCCCTGGCTACATACCTCAACCCTTCTAAATCTTTAGATTTAACTAACTCATTAATTAGTTTTCCCAATTCTTTAATCGACTTATCCCTTATACCGGCACAGATACTATGTGAATCACGGATTAATCGGTTGATGAGTTGTTTCATCACTTCCTGAACCTCCGGTGTTGCCGGTTGTTTAGAAAGTTCACGAATCAAAAATCCGGTAGAGACAATTGTTTCTTCTCCCGTACCGGTTTGAAGTTTACGGAGTGCCTTTTTGATTTTGGGTACACTAGCTCCTTCCAGAACTAATTTTGTTGTAAATGTTGCCATTTCTCCTCACTCCTTGATGGAATTTTCGATTTTCGATTGAGGATTGAGGATTGAGGATTGAGGATATAAGATTCCTCAATCCTCAATCCAAAATCCAAAATCATTTCGACCTGTGCAATCAAGTATCTTATAAACCGCTAAAGCGGTTATTTTCTTCCATTATTTCTTGGTTCACCCCGATGAATCGGGGTGTTATTCTCACCCTTATTGAGTTTAACACCCTGATTTATCAGGGTGACACGAACATTAACACACAGGACTAACCGCTTTAGCGGTTTCCAATAAAAAGCTTGGTTGCACAGCTCGAATAAACATATATTATGTAAAGAACCTAATGTAGAGGATGTTCTTGGAGAAATGAAGAAAATCATCAAAGATTTAAAATAGCAGGATTTTCAGGATAAGGTTTTTAGACAGGATTGCAGGATTATTCAAAAGGTTCAAGGAGCTATGGTTCTTCCTTTTCTATTCACCTTGCTCCTTGTTTCTTGATAAAAAAGGAGGTTGAGTAATTAAAAATTATGAATTATGAATTATGAATGAAGGAAAAAGAAGACAATAAATTCTTAATCTTATAATTTATAATTCATAATTCATAATTCATAATTTTTAATTATATGAGGAGGTTTTATTATGCCGGAAATAACACCGGAAGTAATTAAATCCCATGGATTAAGCATGGAGGAGTATGAGCGGATATGCCAGGTTCTGAAGCGTTCGCCAAATCATACCGAATTGGGCATTTATTCGGTGATGTGGAGTGAGCATTGCAGTTATAAAAGCTCAAGGGCTATTTTGAAACTCTTTCCTACGCAAGCACCATGGATTTTACTTGGCCCTGGTGAAAATGCTGGCATAATCGATATTGGTGACAATCTGGCAGTAGTGATGAAAATCGAAAGCCATAACCACCCTTCAGCGGTTGAGCCATACCAGGGTGCGGCTACAGGTGTCGGTGGAATCATCCGCGATATATTTACTATGGGGGCTCGACCTATTGCCCTTCTGGATTCCCTCAGGTTTGGTGAATTGGATGACCCGCAATCCAGATATCTGTTAAATGGGGTTGTCGCTGGCATTGCCGGCTATGGTAATTGCATTGGTATTCCAACGGTTGCCGGAGAGATATATTTTGAGTCTTGTTATAAAGGAAATCCTTTAGTTAATGCCATGTGCGTTGGTCTAATAGACCATGATAAGATTATTAAGGGAATCGCCTCTGGGGTGGGAAATCCTATTATCTATGTAGGGTCGGCTACCGGTAGGGATGGATTACATGGGGTAACCTTTGCCTCGCGTGAGTTAACTGAGGAATCCTATGAGGATAGACCTGCGGTTCAGGTAGGGGACCCATTTATGGAAAAGTTATTGGTTGAGGCCTGCCTTGAATTGGAAAAAACCGGTTGTATCGTTGGCATGCAGGATATGGGCGGTGCCGGGTTGACCTGCTCTACCTGTGAGATGGCGGCGCGTGGCAACAGCGGTATGGAGCTCGATTTAGCCCTTGTTCCAAGACGGGCACAGGGAATGTTGCCTTATGAAGTGATGCTTTCTGAATCACAGGAGAGAATGCTTATCTGTGTTAAAGCAGGGACTGAGGATATAGCCAGAAAGATATTTGAGAAATGGGATTTGCATGCGGTTGTCATTGGTGAAGTAACCGTCGATGGAATGTTAAGGGTAAAAGATAAAGGGGAAATAGTAGCTGAGATTCCGGCAAAATCATTAGCCGACGATGCCCCGGTTTATCAGCGCCCTCAACAAAAGCCGGCTTACCTTGAAACCGTCCACTACCTGCCTGATTTACCTCTACCGCAAGATTACAATAATGTCCTGCTTAAATTAATTGCCTCACCATCTATTGGACTAAAAGAAAAGGTGTATGAGCAGTATGACCACATGGTTCAAACAAATACACAACTCCTGCCAGGTAAAGGGGATGCGGCAATTTTGGGGATTAAAGGCACTCAAAAGGCAATTGCTGTTACAACCGATGGAAACGGTAGATATTGTTACCTTGACCCATATCTTGGTGGGATGATTGCCGTTGCTGAGGCCGCCAGAAATGTGGTTTGCGTTGGGGCAAGACCTCTGGCTATTACCAATTGCCTGAATTTTGGTAACCCGGAAAAACCTGGGGTGATGTGGCAATTCCAAAAGGCAGTAGAAGGAATGAGTTATGCCTGCAAAATATTTCAAACCCCGGTTACGGGAGGTAATGTCAGCTTTTACAATGAAACTGAAGATATGGCGATTTACCCAACACCAATAGTAGGAATGCTGGGGATTATCGAAGGACAACGGGTAGAGGGGATGGGGTTTAAGGACGAAGGTGATATGATTGTTTTATTAGGTGAGACAAAAGAGGAATTAGGTGGAAGTGAATATCTTAAATTAATTCATGGAAAGGTGTCCGGCAAACCACCTCAGATTGATTTAGACTGGGAAAAGAAAATCCAGGCTACCTGTCTTGAGGCAATTGCCCAGGGGATTATCAAATCTGCTCATGACTGCTCAGAAGGGGGACTGGCAGTAGCCTTAGCTGAATGCTGTATAGTTGGAGAAATGGGTGCAGAGATTACCTTTGATTCAATATTTATTGAACCGCACTATTTACTTTTCTCAGAATCTCAATCCCGAATCATCCTTACCTTAGAAAAAAAAGACCTGGAAAAATTGGAGGAGATTGCCTCTTTCCACAAGGTTACTTTTTCTATTATAGGTAGGGTTAAAGAAGGTTCATTGCAGATTAATGATTGGATAGATTTAAGACCTTCATTCCTTGAATCACATTGGAAAAGTTGGTTATAAAGTAGTGTCCTGTCAAGTTTGAAAAGGTGAATAAAGATGAAAAAATGCTCAAAGCGATGGAGATTGATTACGAAAAAGAAAAAGTCAAAGTAGATTTAACAAAACTTTACCCGAACATAGACATTGCCGAAACTCTGTCTAATTTTACTGGCAAATGGGTTAAAAAAGTGAGCGGCGAAGAAGTGGAATTTGAAGACGGAACAAAAATCAATGTCAAAGATTTGGACTACAAACTCATTAAGCCTTTAATTTAGTGGGAGTAACCCTCATGGACAATACAAAAATTGCCTTATTTAGAGGCAGAAAAATCAGACGAATTATTTATCAAAACGAATGGTGGTTTTCGGTGGTAGATGTAGTACAACTCAAGTTCAACAGAAAATGGTTCAAATCGAGAGGGCCAAAAAACAAGATCCTTTATTCATAAGGGATTAGAAGAGAGGTAGGTGGAAATTTTAAAAAACCGTAGTGACAATAAAATGAAAACGGTGTCCATTAATTGTTGACAGAATACCTTTAAAATGCTATAATTATTTTCAAAAGTCAGAGATTTTGGAGGTAATGACATAATGGCATTTGTAAGGACAGTTAAGACAAAGTCATCAACCGGTCAGGTTCAGGAATATCTGCGCATTGTAGAAAGCTATCGAAAGAAAGGCAAGATCAAGCAGAGGGTAATAGCCAGCCTTGGTAATGTGGCTGTATTGCGCAAGGACATCAAGCAGATTGTCAATGGATTGCTTCAGGCGACCGGAGAGAAACCATTAGTATTTGCGGATGATCTAAGGAATGAACAGGGTCTGGAATATGGAGTAGGATATCTTGCCTCCTTTATGTGGCAGCAGTTAGGATTAGAGAAACTGATACAGGGGATGCTAAAGAGAAAAAAGGTAGAGCTGGACTATGGCAACTGGATCAAGATGATGATTGTAAATAAATTAAGTGATCCCAAAAGCAAGCTCGGAATATTCCAATGGTTAAGCACGGTTTTCTGGCCAGGTCATGGATTTG
>JASEHU010000010.1 GCA_030018635.1 bacterium | reverse complement strand
CGAAAATCGAAAATTCGTTTCTTGGATGAGAACTTTTGGTTAATAGGTGCTATATACCACTTCAGATGGCTAAAGTGTTACTATCTTCTTTTGCACCTTTGGTGGAGGCGGCGGGAATCGAACCCGCGTCCGAAGATACAAATACATAAGCCTCTACATCCATAACCTAAGATTTTATTTTCACCTCTTTTGTCTCCTCTTAGGCAGGGATACAAAGGAAGTTAGCTTATTTTGTCTTACTACTTTTGCCCAAGCAAGACAATAAGTAGCCAGTCTGTCAATCTGACACCCTTGATAATCCTACAGACGAGAATTATCAGGATGTTGCTGCTTATTTAAGCAGCAAGTGCCAAACCGTCTAAATAATTGTGATTGGCGTTTATTTGTTTTGCTGCCTTTTTTACGAGGCCTGACAGCACCTCGGGATGCCACCTATGCTTTCGTTTATCCCCGTCGAACCCTTTTCGCCCCCTCTTTTTAATGTCTGACATATCCAATATTATAACATATAAATAATCATTTGTCAATCGAAAAATATTTCTTGTCGTAATCCCTCAGTTATCAGTTGAAAAAGGTTCAAGGTTGAGGTTAAGGTTAAGGGGTTTGCTCCTCAATCTCAACCTTAACCTTAACCTTTGCACCTTGAACCTATTGATAACTAACCTACTGGTTCATTTCATTTGTTTTTGTGGGTTGATTTCATTGCAAATTGCAAATTTAACATTTAGCATTTTAAATTTGAAATGTTAATTTTGCAATGATAAATTTGCAATGAAACTTATTAACAAAAACCACCGAACTGCTAAAATCAAATGTTATGAAGCACTACTTCACAACTGATAACTGAGGGATTACCCCCCACCTAATTTTTTTGTTGCATTCTTTTTGAAATGATGGTATAATTATTAATTAATTTAATAATGACTAAGTTCAAAATCAAGGTAATCCCTAAATCCTCTAAAGATGAAATATTGATAGGAGAAGCAGGCTCGCCAGGTAACAGGCTGGTAAAAATAAAGGTTACGGCCGCACCAACTAAAGGTAAGGCAAATGAGGCGGTCATAAAATTATTATCCAGGGAATTAGGGCTCAAAAAATCACAAATTGCCATTGTGAGTGGAGAAACATCAAGGATTAAAATTATTGAACTAAATGGAGTAACGGATGATGAATTATCAAGATACATTGAATTTACCAAAAACAGGGTTTAAAATGAAGGCTGATTTGCCTAAGAAGGAGCCCGAAACTCTAAAATTCTGGGAGAATCTGAATATTTATGAAACCCTCAGACAGGAAAAAGAAGGTCGGCCAAAGTATATCTTACATGACGGTCCCCCTTATGCTAATGGCGATATACACATGGGTCATGCCTTAAATAAGATACTAAAGGATATTATCGTCAAATATAAATCAATGCAAGGGTTTAACGCTCCTTATATCCCAGGTTGGGATTGCCATGGCTTACCAATTGAATATAAGGTCTTAGCCGAGGGTAAGGATGGTAATAAATTAACTAAAATGGAGATTCGCCAGCGGTGTAGAGAATATGCCCTTAATTTTGCCCGGGTTCAGAAAGAACAATTTAAACGATTGGGGATATTTGGAGATTGGGAAAATCCTTATTTGACCTTATCCAATGACTATTCAGCGGCCGTAATTGAGGTGTTTAAGGAATTGGTCGAAAAGGGGTATGTTTATAAAAGCAAAAAGCCGGTTTATTGGTGTGCTACCTGTTGCACGGCTCTGGCCGAGGCCGAGGTAGAGTATAAGGATGTCTCCTCGTCCTCTGTCTATGTTAAATTCCCGATAAAACCAACCCCAAAGTGGGAAATCCTTAAATCCAAAATCCAAAATCCAAAATCCAAAATCCAAAATTTTCCCGCCTCCATCCTTATCTGGACAACTACCCCCTGGACACTGCCGGCTAATGTCGCTATAGCCTTAAACCCACAGTTTGAGTATGCACTTATTAAATTAGAATCCGAAACCTTAATTATGGCTAAGGAACTGATTGAGACAACATTAAAAGGGAAAAACGACTATGAGGTTTTAGCTACCTTCCTGGGCGAGGAATTAGAAGGTATTGTTTGCCTTCACCCATTTATTGAGCGGGAATCAGTAGTTGTTTTAGGATTACATGTTACCCGTGAGCAAGGCACAGGCTGTGTCCATATCGCCCCGGGTCATGGAGTGGACGATTATGAAATTGGGTTTAGATATAATTTAAAAGTGCTTACCCCGGTAGATGCTCAAGGAAAATTTACCGAGGAGGCAGGGGAATTTGCCGGGTTAAATGTTTTTGAGGCAAATAAACATATTATCGAAAAGATGCAATCATCAGGAAAACTCTTTGCCCAAGAGACAATTACCCATTCTTATCCTCATTGTTGGCGCTGCAAAAAACCCATTATCTTTCGGGCAACAGACCAATGGTTCATTAAATTAACCACCGCAGACCTGCAAGCACGGACACTAAAGGCAATTAAAGAGGTTAAGTGGATTCCCGCCTGGGGCGAGGAAAGATTCTATAATACCGTTGCCTCTCGTGGTGATTGGTGTCTCTCCAGACAACGGGCCTGGGGTGTGCCAATACCTGCCTTCTCTTGTACACAATGTCATACGAGTCTTTTGGATTTAGATTCGATTGAGGTGCTCAAAAAACAAATCCAGGACTACGGAGCTAATGTCTGGTTTGAGAAGGAAGCTCAGGAATTCTTACCTGAAGGAACAAAATGTCCTCATTGTGGAGGCGAAAAGTTTAGTCAGGAAGAGGATATTATGGATGTCTGGTTTGAGTCAGGGGTAAGTCATCGGGCGGTACTTAGAAAAAGGGGAAATCTTGCCTTCCCGGCTGACCTTTATTTAGAAGGTTCTGACCAACATCGCGGCTGGTTTCAATCGGCTATACTTACCTCAATGGCCACAGAAGGAATTCCACCCTACAAGGCCGTTTTAACCCATGGATTTATGTTGGATGAACAGGGTAAGGCGATGAGCAAATCCGTTGGCAATGTCATTTCACCATTAACTATTATTGATAAATATGGGGCGGATATTTTAAGACTTTGGGTCATTTCAGAGGACTATCGCAGCGATGTCCGATTAGGAAATGAAATGCTGACGCGTTTGGGTGAGTCTTATCGCAAAATCCGCAATACATTTAGATTTATGCTGGGTAATTTTTATGATTTTAACCCAAACTTAGATAAGGTTAAGTATGAAGATATGATGCGGATTGACCAGTGGATACTTCATCGGCTTACCCAATTAATCCAGAAGGTAACCGAGTCTTATGAGCGTTTTGAGTTCCATATCATTTACCACCTTATCCTTAATTTTTGTTCGAGTCTTTTAAGTGCCGTCTATCTGGATATACTTAAGGATAGGCTTTATACCTTTAAGCCGGATTCAAAGGAAAGAAGGTCTGCCCAGACGGTGATGTTTGCGGCTACGACTGCCCTGGCTCGATTAATGGCACCTATTTTGAGTTTTACCGCAGAAGAGGTCTGGCAAGACATACCTCAAGAAGGGAAAAAACCAGCAGGTTTAAAACCTGACACAAGTTTAAAACTTGGCACAGGTTTAAAACCTGGTTGTAGTATTCATTTAACCTCATTTCCAACCCCTGACCCAAAATACTTAAATGAATCATTGGCCGCAGAGTGGGATGAGATCCTTGAGGTTAGAGAGGTGGTAAGTAAGGCATTAGAAGAAACAAGGGCCCAAGGGCAAATCGGCTCAGCCTTAGAGGCAGAAGTAATTTTAACCTATCCCCAGGAAAAGGAAAAAGTCATTAGTCAATATGAAGGGGAATTAAAATTTATCTTTATTGTCTCTTCTGTCCAATTAATAAAGGGAGAAGAACTAAAAGTAGAAATAAAAAAGGCACAAGGAAGTAAATGTAGCCGCTGCTGGAATTATAGCCCTGCAGTAGGTAGCTATATAGAACATCCAACTCTATGCGAGCGATGTTTCAAAGTGATTTCATGAACAGGTTTAAAACCTGAAAAAGGTTTAAAACCTGAAAAAGGAGGAACGATAACCATGAATCAAATCGAATTAGAGGAATATAAAGAAAAATTGATTGAGTTAAAGGAAACCCATCTTAAAGAAAAAGAGGCGACCGATGAGGGATATTTACATAATTCCCAAAAAGAGTCTTCAGGAGACCTATCCGCTTACTCAATCCATATGGCTGATATTTCCGCTGATAGCTATGAACGAGATAAAAATGCAGGATTAGCGGCGAATATAAATAATATCCTGTATGAAATTGATGGAGCCCTTTGTCGAATGGAAAAAGGGGAGTATGGATTATGTGAAGATTGCAAAAACCCTATTGGTGCGGAAAGATTACAAGCTGTTCCTTATGCACGCTCTTGCATTGAATGCCAGAGGGTGAAAGAGAAAAATAAAAAACAATAGTTAATCGTAAGCGTTCAGGTGTCAGGTATCAGGTAAAGAGAGAGACATCAGGAAAAAACTTCCCTTATCTTAACTTTGTCTCTTTACCTGACTGCTGATACCTGACACCTGATACCTGAATGAAAGGAAGATAGTAAAGTAGATTGAAAAAAATGACATTCTTGATTTGTCTATGTGTTTTAATTTTAGATAGGATAAGTAAATTTATCGTCCAAAAGACAATGTATGAAGGAGAAAGTATCCCTGTTTTACCCCATATTTTTTCTTTATCTTATATAAAAAACGAGGGAATCGCTTTTGGACTTTTTGCTAATCATTCTGGAGCGTGGTTAGCCCTGGTAGGGTTTTTGACTGTCGGGATAATTTTTATCTTACTATTACGGTTAAAAACCATAAATTTGTGGATAACCCTGTCCTTTGGATTGATTTTAGGCGGTGCTGTGGGGAATTTATGGGATAGAATATGGCTGGGCGGGGTGGTGGACTTCATAGATATTGGCTATAAAAATTATCGTTGGCCGGCATTTAATCTTGCCGATTCTATGATTTGCGTTGGCGTTTTAATGTTACTCGTAACTATTAATAAAAAGTAAGATTTTAGCCATCTAAAGTAAAGATTAATTACAAAAGCACGGAGACTTTGGAGAAATGTTTAAGGAGAAATGGGGAAGATTGGAGAAAAGGGAGATTTAAGAACTTTTACTAATAATTCTTCTTCAAGAAGTCTTCTGACAAGATTAGCTCCTGAAAATCCAGATGCACCGGTTACTAATACCTTCATTATTCATACCGTAAGGCTACAATTGGGTCTAACCTGGATGCCTTATAAGCAGGATAAATACCAGAGGATATTCCTACTACTACTGCAAAACCTACTGCAATAATTATTGAATTTAGTGAGATTATCACAGGTATTTTAATAAACATAGCGGCAATATTCGCCATCAATGCCCCTCCACCTATTCCTAAAAGCCCTCCAATCATACTTATTGTTATTGCTTCAATTAGGAATTGTCCCATAATATCCCTTCTTTTTGCCCCAATTGCCTTCCTTATTCCTATTTCTTTTCTCCTCTCCAAAACCGAGGTAAGCATCATATTCATTATGCCAATACCACCAACCAATAGTGATATGCATGCAATTGCTACACCTACTAAGGTAAGGGTTTGATTTGTCTGCGTATAAGTAGTTATGAGAGTTTCCTGGGGTTCTCCCATATATTTCCCTGCATTGCGATGGCGACGTTTAAGAAAATCAACAATAAAAGAAGAAGCATCTTCTACGCTTGTAGATGAGACAATTCGAACTTTTAAAGCATCTACAAGATTTTTTCTTCTGTTGGGATTCATTTTAAATGCTACAGTAATTGGAACAAAAATTTTGTCATATACCCATCCTCCAAAAGTCACCAGCCCAATATCCTTTCCACCTACTACTCCAATAATCAAAAATTTTTCTCCTCCGATTCTTATCGTTTTACCTAAAGGACACTCTTTCCCAAAGAAAATCTTTACTTTATCCTCCCCTAAAATGCACACACAGTGGTGTAACCTTATATCAAGTTCACTAATTAACCGTCCCTTAATAAGAGCAACACCTTCACCAGAAAAAGTGTCAGAAGTTACTCCTTCTATAGAAACTTTATCCTTAATTTTCTCTCTTTTAACTACTTTTTCTATTGTACTCATCGGAGTAACACTTTCCACATAAGATAACTTTTTAATTGCTTTTACATCATCTAATGTTATCTCTCCTTGTTGATCTTTTATCGGATCATATCCAGGAGATACCCATATTGCATTAGCACCTAATTCCTTTATCATCCTAAGCACTTCTTCTCTTGCTCCACTCCCCAACGAAGTAAGAGCTATTACTGATGCTATCCCAATAAATATACCTCCTATGGCGAGGATAGCTCGAGTCCTATTTACCCATATACCTATAAAAGCCGCTCTTAACCAATCTCTAAATTTCATAGATTTTTTCCCTCGATTATCTTTCCATCTTGAAGATAAATAATTCTTTGAGAAAAAGAGGTAATATGTTCATTATGAGTAACAAGAAGAATAGTTTTTCCTTCTTGATGAAGTAAAGCAAAAATCTCCATAATCTCATTTCCACATTTAGTATCTAAATTACCTGTAGGTTCATCTGCAAGAATTATCATCGGGTCATTTACAAGTGCCCGAGCAATAGCTACCCGTTGTTGCTCACCACCTGACAACTCATTTGGTTTATGCCTTTCGCGACCGGATAACCCGACTTCTTTCAATAAAGATAGGGCTATTTCTCTACATCTTTTTGGAGAACAACCACTATAAACAAGAGGTAACTCTACATTGAAAAGAGCAGAATACTGGGGAAGTAAGTTAAAGGTTTGGAAAATAAAACCTATTTTTTTATTCCTTATTGTAGCAAGTTCATCTTCATTCAAATTATCTATTCTGGCATCTTCAAAATAATATGTACCGGATGTAGGTCTATCTAAAAGTCCAATTATATTAAGTAAAGTTGATTTACCAGAGCCTGAATGTCCCATTATAGTTATAAATTCTCCCATCTTAATTTGAAGAGAAACATTCTTTAAGGCATCAATATCTACCTTACCCATTTTATAAATTTTAGATATATTCTTTATTTCTATTATATTCATCAGTTACTAAAGGTTTATCTCCTTTACCTTTGTTCCGTTAGATATTCTTTCCTTATCCGAAATAATGAGTTTATCTTCTGCTTTTAATCCTCTTTTTATCACTACCTCAGTCTCGTTGGTTATCTCAATTTTAACCTCTTTCTTTTTTGCATAGGAATTTTCTATTGTATAGACAAAATATCTTTTTCCTTCTTCTATCAAGGCATTTTGAGGAATAACAAGGGCATTTTTCACTTTTTTAGTAATTATTTCTACATCAACAGATAGGTTTGGTAATAAGAGCAACTCAGAGGGAAAATTTTCTAATTCAATAATTGCTTCAACAGATGGATATTCCTCTGTGGTTGCAGTTGGAGCAATTTTAATAATTTCTCCTTTTAAAGGAGATAGGTTAGCCGGTATCCATTCCCCGATAATAATAGCTTTTTGACCTATTTTTACTCTATTTATATCCAACTCCTCAATTTTAGCTAAAACTAATGGTCTATCTGTATTAATTATTTTAAATAGCGGCTCTCCAATTAAAATATATTCCTTTAATCCAATTAAATCCTCTACAATTATACCCTTAACAGGAGAGGTTATCTCTGTATTTTTTAATTCATCTTCAGCTTTCTTTAGATATTCTTTATCTAATTTTAACTTCGCATTTATTTCAGAGATATTATCCTTCCAAAATTTCTCGTAGTACTCTATATCTATTTTTAACTGTTTTATCTGAAGTTCTGTCTCTTCAATCTCTTTGGCACAGGAATTTACTTCAAAGGAAGATATTGCCCTCATTTCATCTAGTTGCTTGTAAGTATCCATTTTCTTTCTAAGATATTCTAAATTCATATTTGCTTTCAAAAGTTCATTTTTTGCTTTAGTAAGTTCATTAGGAGGGTCTTTTAACCTATTGGCTAAATTTTCATCTTTAAGAAGTGTAACCTTTGCCTCTTCTAAGGCAACAAGAAAAGGAGTTTTATCCATTTTTAGAAGAATCTCACCTTTCTTGACATAATTACCCTTTTCACCATTTTTTAAAATTATTTTCCCAGATATAGGTGTTTTAATTTCCACTACTTCTTTAGGAATTATTCTTCCTCTTACATACAAACTGGAAATAAAATCTCTCTTTTTTAATAGGGTTACCTCTACATTAACCGCATCCGTCTTTTTTATAGCTGTAAGAATAGAGATAATTCCACTTACTATAATTACCCCGATTATAAAAATAAAAATTTTCTTTTTGTGAGGATTTTTCATTTTTCGCTCCTTATTATTAATTTATCCAGGTCATTACTACCTGTAAGACAACAAAATTCAATCCTGGATATTTGATGGTCGAATAAACATTTTACCTTCTCTAAGATAATTTCATCCAGAGTAATTTGTGTATTATACAAATCATCCTCAGTGATTGCTTTTGCAGTATATTGAATTTGGGCTATGACAAGGCTTTCTTGGGTTATTTTTTCACTTTCCGAAAGAAGTTGGATTTGTTTTTCAAGATTTTTTATTAAACGATATTTTTGACGGATATTAGATATTATTTCTTTTTTAAAATCTTTAAGGACAAGTTGAGATTGAGAATACTTATTTGAAGACGCCTTTATATCAGAAATAACCTCTCCTCCTGTAAAAATAGGCCAAACAAAACTTATCCTAACATTCCAATTTTTATTAAAATCTTCAAGACTTCTCTTAAAATCTTCATCAGACCTTTCATAACCATAATTTCCACCCAATGTAGCAGAAATCTTTCGTCCACTTGAAGCTAAGTCAATATCCTTTTTTTTCAACAAAACCTCTAATTGTTGGAGTTGAATTTTAAGATTATTTTCTAATGCATATGAAACTGCAGAATCTAACTCAACTTCACAAGGAATATATTCAGGAATAATATCAAAGTTAAATTTAGGTAAAGTATCCACATTAAGTAATCGTAAAAATTCTTCTACCTTTGTCTCATAGGCATTTTCAATCTTAATTAACTCATTTTTTGCAGTTAGAACTTCTAACTTTTTACTCAAGAGCATAGGGGTTGTAATTACACCCAATTTTAATTTAGCCTCGTATGTTTTTAATTGCTCCTCTTTCCTTTCAACTAACTTTTGATTTAATTCTCTAATCTTATTATATTTAAATAATTCATAATAATTCTTTGAAATTTCATACTCCAAATCTTTTTTTATTAATTCAAGATTAATTTTGGCTATAGAATATTGAATCTGTGCTATAGAAATATTCGTTGAAACCTGACCATTGTCAACCAATAATTGAGTTAAGTCAATATTTATCTTATTAGTATATTTTTCAGAATCATCCGCATAAAATATATTCTTATATGCCTCTTTATACCCTTCAGGGACCCAACTTGGCACATCTTCTATCGACTTTTGATACTGACTAAATTGTGTTTTATTGTAATCTGAGTCTATGTTTAAATAAAGATGTGGTAACCATCCTGCTCGTACCTTGTTAATTTTAGCCTCTGAGGCAACAATTTCTTTTAATGCTGATTGAATCTTTAAATTATTCTTCAAGCCAATCTGGATATTCTCTTTTAAAGATGGAAGTTGAAAATTTTCAGGTTCTGCATATGGCATCTGTTCTGATAGTAATATAATGAAAAACATCCATAATACTCTTCTCAAAAAAATACCCCAATACTTCATTCGTCTAACCCCTTTTCTATAATACCCTTAATTAAACAAAAAGTCAACCATTTTTATTGTTTATAAAGCCCTAACAAGGTTATAAGGACTTTCATCTTCTATTCTTTTAAATTGCTTTTGAAATAAGTGATAATAAGCCCCTCTTTCTTTGATTAAATCAGAATGTGAGCCAACCTCTACAATTTTCCCCTGGTTTAACACAACTATTTTCTCTGCGTTTATAACAGTTCCCGGACGGTGGGCAATAATAATAGTAGTCTTTCCTCTAATCAGGTTCATCAATTTGTTGTAAATTTCCATTTCTGCTTTTGGATCTAAAGAAGAGGTTGCTTCGTCCAGAATAAAAATATCAGGCTTTTTCAAAATTGCCCTAAGAATAGTAATAACTTGTCGTTGCCCACCGGATAACTTTATTCCACCTTCTCCAATCATAGTCTGATATTTATTGGGAAGTGTAGTAATAAGGTTATGTATCCCTACAATCCTTGCTACTTGAATAACTTCTTCTTCAGTCGCACCTTCCTTCTTACCAAAAGCTATGTTTTCATAAATTGAGCCATTGAACAAAATTGGTTCTTGGGGGATATATCCAATCTTTTCCCTTAAAGACTTAATAGTAACATCTTTAATATTCCAATTGTCAATTTTAATATTGCCATTAGTAGGTTCATAAAAATGGAGTAACAAATTTACAAGCGAGGTTTTACCAGAGCCATTATATCCTACAATAGTAACGATATCTCCTGGGGTTATCTCTAAGTTAATATCCTTTAAAGCATAATAATTATCTTCGTATACAAGGGAGACATTTTCAAACTGGATATATCCTTTTATTTTAGGAGGAAGAGAGAAATTGCCAGGTTTATCTTTTATCTCAGGTTCAATAGATGAAATTTCAGATATTCTTTCAAGAGAAGATAATGATTTTTGAAACTCAACATGAAAGTCACTTACACCCCTTATAGAATCTGCTAAAAGATATAAATAGAATAATAGACCTATCAATGTGCCAGGTGTTAATCTTCCTTGATTAATCTCATATCCTCCGTACCAAATGATTAGAATTAGTAAAAATGGATTAAAAAAATTCATTAATGCTCCAAATCCAGCGTATATCTTTTCTTCTTTTAAAGATGATAAAAATACATTTTTATTTTCTTCTGCAAACCTATTAATCATTCTCTTTTCTTGCCCAAAGGATTGGATAATCTTTATTAAAGGGAAGAGTTCTTGAAATAGAGTATTTACTTTGCCTGTTTTTACCATAATTTCCTTACTTATTTTCCTCATTTTTCCTCCAATCTTAACTGTAAAAAGTGCTATGAATATTATTCCACTTACCATAATTAACGATATTTTCCAGGAGAGAAGAAAAATAATAATTAATCCTCCTATGGAGAAAAGGAAATTTTTAAGAAAATATAAAAAGTCTAAAGTGAGGGTAGATTGAATATGGTTGAGGTCATTAATGGCCCGAGAACAAATTTCTCCAGAGTGTCTATTTTTAAAAAAACCAAGGTGAAGGATAAGTAAATGTAAATAAAGATTTTTGCGTAGTTCAGTTGTAACTCCTTCTCCAATATATCTCGCCCAATAGCTTAGATAGTACTGAAATAATTCTTTAAGGAGTAATATTGATATAGATAATAAACATAGTCCTGAAATATTCCATAATAGATTTTCTTTTTGTAATATCCTATCAATAATATTTTTCATTAATAAAGGAAAGGCTAATTCCAATGTGGTAACAAAAATAAGAAATACACCCGATATTATTATCTTAATTTTATATTTTCTAAAATAAATTAATATTATAGAATATTTGCTGGCAGAATTATCCATTTTGTAGTCTTTATAAGGTGAAATTTTTTCTTATTCCTTAAATTATTGATTGAAATGTTGAGTTGTTTCAGAGATTATAATAGGACTTACGCAAAATGAGAGAGCACCCACCACATATAGTGTTATTGAAAGGCGATGACCACCAAATATGGCAATCAAAATGGTGTTTTGCGTAAGTCCTATATAATATCCTTTCTACCTCCATCCAATATTAAGCAATAGAAATAGCTAATGTAAATATATATTAAAACAGCCCATCCTATTAAGCACCATATAAGGTAATATCCATACATTATTAATGGAATATAACTTTTAAATAAAAAAAATGGTGAAAAAAAGAGTGAGAATATTAAGGAGAGTTTTGCAATTATAAAATTAACTTTTTCCATCGTGGAATTTTCAATATTTATTATCATTTGGCATTTTTTTAAAAGAACAACTTTAGCTATTATTTCATCACTTGGAATCATCCCGTCATTTATAAGGAGAAAATCACCTTTCAATAAAAAGTTTTTTAAGGTAACTTTATTTTGGATATTAATTACTCTATGGAGTATAAAATATTCTCCATTCTCATATAAAACTATATCTCCTATTTTTATTTCTTCATAAGATATTCCCATCTTTAGTAAAACCTGATCTTTGGGATGAAAAAAAGGCCACATACTGTAACCTTGAATCTTCCACCACCATTTTGAACATCCTTCCTTCTTGATTAAATCTTTAATCATTTCTATCTTCAATCTCTTTTTCTTTATACACATAATAATGTCTTTTTCCTTACACTATTTTTGGGGAAACCGCATATCTTAATAAAGAAATATCTATTCCATGGATAAAGTTCATGGTTAACGCTCTGAATTACCTGCCGATTTCAGGTTTAAGAGGCTGTTAATTATAAACAAAGACAAAAGAACATTAATTTTGACAAAATCCTTAAAACTATCAGCCATAAAGCAGGTACTTAATAGAAACCTTAATTCTTCTCCCACTACAGGAAATATCCTTCTTGGGAAAAAATTAAAAGGGATTTGTTTCCCAATTAATATTTTAAAAAACCATCTTTTGAGGAAACCAGGTCTTAAATGGTTTAGAAAGATATCAGATATAGGGATATTAAATATATTTTTGGCTAAAGATAAGGTGAAATAAAGTATATTTTTACTTCTATATTTTTTCGATATTTCTATTAACCTTTTCCAGTCTATTTCTTTATTAAACTGATGAATAATTTCACTAATATCCCACAAAGAATAAAGTTCGCTCAAACCATGCTGAGTGATAAAATGTACACTTATATTTAATATTAATTCCTCTAATGGTAAAATCTGAACATTATTATTACCTATTTCAATTCTTCGGGCATTTTTCCATAAATACTCCCACTCTTTCTCTGAATCAATTTTGCAAAGCCAGCGTCCAACTGAAAAAATTTCTTCCTCAGAGTAAAAATCAATAGCTAAATTACTTGAAGAATTATAAAATCTCATTCCTCTAAGTATTTCCTTTTGATGCCGTTTAAAACACAAACGGATAAAGTAAGTTACAACCTTTGATAGTTTAATTGTCAGATCAGCATATGGACGATAACCATTTTTTTCCATAACTATTTTAATTAGAGAGAAATCTTTTCCTTGCACTAAAAAATCTATATCTGCATTTTTACCTATACGTAAAATCCTATCAATTTTAGTAATTTCAGTTAGTAGCCAGCCTTTTAATAAAAAAAAATTTACATTATTCTTCTTGAAAACTTGTAAAATTTTAACTAATTCACTATCCAATAATAAACTTACTTTAATCTTTTCTTTTTCTGCCTTTCTTAAAAGGTTTAAGATTTTAACTGGTATACGGTCTGTTAATTTTAGTTGTGTTAAAGTATAAAAGAACAACCCTTCTATTCCATAAAGATAAATCTTCGTAATTATGTAAGACCAATTAATATTTTCTTTCAAAAGCCTTGTGAGAAATATACCTTTATTATTTACATTATCTTTCTGAAGACATAAATTTATTATTAAGTTTTCACTCCTCTTGCCCACTTTACAATATCACTCCTTGTATTTAACATTGTTTGTAGATAAAATGATGCCTTTTTTCTGTATCACGGAAATATACAGATCCCCCCTTCTTCACTCTTCAAAGAAGGGGGTATCTGACGAAGAAGTCATTTAGGTTTTGGGGTAGGACTTCTTTTTGCACTGCGGTAAGTTAGTGCCAGCTTTACAACAATACGCAGCTGTTGCTGTAAATGCTTCTTCTGTTACTATTTGAGGAGTTTTATATGTCTTTTTCATTGGATTTCACCTCCTTCTTTTTAAAATTTTTTTAAGCTTTCACAAAATTTCTAACTTGATAATTTAACATAAGTTAGGAATCTTGTTGAAAACTCTTTTCAATTTTCCTTTGTAGTTGAGCAATTCGCTTAGCTTCAGAATGACACTTCAATATATCTCCTTCTTCAAGTAAAGATTGAGCAGGACACACAGAACAATATGAATATAAATCACATTTCATACATGGACTCAAAGCAGGATTTAAATTTCGCAATTTATTCAACTCTTTTGAATTTTTAAAAATTTCCATAAATTTTGTTTTTCTTATATCCCCTAATTCTAAATCCATGTTTACACATGGATAAACTTTTCCAGTGGGAGAAATAATACATACTTCTCCAGTTATTGCTGAACAAAATACATTCCTTGAGTTTTCTTCTATCTTCTCTGCTTCTTCAATTGGAACTATTTGTTGTGTTGGAAACTCTTGTTTTAAAAAAGTACACATCTTTTTATCACCCAATCTATACTTAAGAGGAGAAATAGAACCATCTGTTTTAGGTGAAATGTATATATCGAAATTTACAGAAGTGCCTAACGTTGTAGCCAACTCTTTTATGTCTTTTATTTCACTTATATTTTTAGATAACACTACTGTATTTATTCTTACATTAATTCTCGCTTTTCTTAATAATTTTATACCATTTATAGTCTTTTCAAATGAATTACTTTTTCTGACAATATTGTTATGAACAGTACTTGTAGCGCCATAAAGACTTACCTCAACTTTCTCCACATTTGAATCTTTTATTACTTTAACTATTTCTTCTGTAATTAAAGTACCGTTAGTTTTTAAGAATATACAAAATCGTTTCTCTGTTGCATATTTTAAAATTTCTAAAAAATCCTCCCTTACAAAAATTTCTCCACCTGTAAATGTTAAAAATAAAACATTAGCACTATAAAGTTCAGATAATATTCTTTTTATTTCTTCAAGAGAAAGTTCGTTCTCCACCTTTCCGACATAACAATGTATACATCTTAAGTTACATCTATAAGTTATTTCTAACATTACATGCATTGGGATCCTTCTCTCTATGCATTTTTCTCTAAAAATTTCTTCTATCTTCATGTTTCTAACCTTCTTTTAGGTCAATTAGATTTTTACTCTCAAGATGTTGTATAAAAGATAAAACATCTCTTTGAATCCCATCTTTATCTCCTTCATATTCTGAATAAATTATATCCACTATTCTTTCTGTGGAATTTTTCCCATCGCACAATTCAAATATCCTACTCCCCACTTCATTCAAAGTATGGAACTTACTGTCTTCCATTGCTAAAACAAATGCTTCTCCATCTATTATTCTCTCAGCCAATTTATTTTTTTTTATTGGGATCATTTTTATTTCCTCCTCCTTTACTCCTTAATTTTTAGAGCACTAAATTTTCTAAATATCTCAACAATGGATGTTTTAAAAGCTATAACATATTGTCTTTCTTATTATTAAGAAATGTTTTCTTTTATTTTTTCCCAAAATGATTTATCAGGTAAAAAATGTAATTCATAATAAGGAATCTGTTCCATCAATTTTACACTTAAATCAAAGAGTTTCCTTTTAACGCTTTCATAAGGGACAAATAATATTATATTAGGGAATAATCTTTCTATAAATTCTCTTTGTGATACGGATTTTATGAAAACAGATGTATCTTTCTTAAGAAAATAAAGTTTATCTACTTTACCCCAGACAAGTCTATCTTTACGTGTAAGTCCATTTCTGGTTTTTCTATTAAATACTCCCCAAAATGGACTTGCAAAAACTACAAATTTATCATTAATCAGTTGAATTATTGTCTGATCATCGGTTAAAACTGTATACTCTTGAGAAAATTTAGCTACAGTACTTTTCCCTGCTCCCGAAAGTCCACAAAATATTATACCTCCTTCCTCGGTATACACACTACTTGCATGTAGTAAGAATCCATTATTCTCACTTAACAAAAAAGAAGCCAGCGTACGTAAAAGATTCTCTATTGCTATCTTCATTATTACCATATCACTTTTATAAATATAGAATTCTCCTTTTTTCTCCATAAGAAGAATTCTTCCTTTAAAAAAAATAGAGGATAGTTTAATCTCCTTTGTATTTATTAATACTTTATTTATTAATACTTTTTGTTTCGAATATTTAATTTTCTCTTCAGCTATTTTTTTTATCGTCAAGTTTACTGAAAAATGAACATCTTGAACATCCTCTTTTTCTATTAAGAAAGTTTCATATAATTCATTAACTATTTGCATAATTTCTCGCTGTTCTGAATCTATCCCTATTTTTATATCTCCAACCCTCAATATTTTCATATTTATTCCATCTCCCTTTTTTCTCCTCAACTTTCAATCAAATTTCTTGCAAAGGTGTAATTTTTACATTTGTCAAATATATCCTTGTTCATTATTTCTCTCTTCAAAATTCATTATTTACCTTTTCAAGAAAATATAACATATAACGGAGCTTCCCCCCAGTCATAAATACAAAACACCCTTTAACTGTTTGAAAACTCAAAAGATATGAAGAATTGGCAGATTTTTTTTACTAACTACAATTGTTTGGGCAAGGTTATCTTGAGCGTCTGAAGAATCCTTGTCTGGTCATCAGATAATATATCAGGCAAGGTTTTTATGCAGGAACAATCAGTATAAACAATCTCGGGACGGTTCATTTTCATCGTTTTTCCTGTGATTTCTTTTGGAAATTAGAAATTGGAAATTAGAAATGAAAATTTGAAATTAGAAATTTGAAATTGGCAAGAGAGAAGATATGATTTCGCATTTCTTCCTAATTTCCAATTTCCAATTTCTAATTCCACATCCATTTTTTAACCGCAAGATTTCAAACAAAAGTGAACCGTCCCACTTATGCTCTAATTCCCTACTAATTTTCTTACATCTAATAACGGAATTAGCTCCTGCTCCACCTGGGCTATTGCCCAGAAATAATCTTTTCGGGCGGTTTTTTTTATAAATGAGGGAACTACCTTGACCTTATCTACATTTAAAGTCAAAATCCTTAAAATTTCATCTACCAAAAGCCCTTTTTTAATTCCATCTAACTCAATAATAATAATTTCCCTTTTTCTCTTCTGCTTGTGACTGTTCAGCATAAAATAAGAATCTAAATCTATAATAGGGATTTGCGACCCTTTAAGATAAATATTGTTATCTTTAGATACTGAAACTTGTTTCGTTGAAACTTGTTCCGTTGAAACTTGTTTCGTTGAAAGGATTCTGTTTATTGATTTAATCTCAACCCCAAATTGTTGATTTTGTACCCTGAAGAAAATCAACTCGATTTCCATAATTTCTGATTTTTCCCTTTCGCTCACCCCAATTTTTACTTTCACAGTAAAATAAACCATCCCTACATATTCTTTAATTCTAGTATCGCCATTAATTTGTCGCCAATCTGAACTTCCCCTTTGATATATTTAGCCTTATTTTTTTCTAAGGTAGATGGTGGAGGATTAATCTTGTTTGGTAAAACATGGACAATATCCATCACCTCATCTATTAAACAGCCAATTTTACAGGTAGTCCCTGTGGCTGAGGTAGCATTTGTTGTTTCTATAATGATAATTCGCGTATTATCTGAAAATGCTATCTCAGGTAATCCAAGTAATTTACCCAAATCAACAACTGGAATGACCATTCCTCTGACATTCATTACCCCTTTTATATAGTCCGCACTGCCAGGCACATAAGTAATTTTACCTGGATTTATAATCTCTCTAATATCACTGATATCTATTCCATATAATCCATTGGCTAGTAAAAAACTAACCATTTGAATAGTGTCTTTTTCTTTTTCTATGACATCATTTTCCGAATCCTCAAATATATTAATGTTACTACTCATCAGGACATCCTTTAAAATTAAAAATTGGAAATCAGGTCTTCATTTCTCGGTGGTGTCCGTGAATAGCTAACTTGTGTAAAACAAGAGGATAAATTCATTTT
>JASEHU010000109.1 GCA_030018635.1 bacterium | reverse complement strand
AAAATGAATTTATCCTCTTGTTTTACACAAGTTAGCTATTCACGGACACCACCGATAATTGATAATTCCTTCCTCCTTTACCTCCATAAACTTCTATCCAGACTTCGATATTGAATAGCCTCAGAGATATGGGCCGAGGTAATTTTATCTGTTTCTTCCAGGTCGGCGATGGTGCGGGATACCTTCAACACACGGTCATAAGTGCGGGCAGAAAAGCCCAATTTATCAATGGCCGTGCGCAGTAATTCCTTGCCATCTTCTTCTACCTGGCAATGTTTTTTAATCTCGCGTGGTCCCATCTGTCTATTAGCATAAATCTCATGATGTTCGGCGAATCTTTCTTGTTGAATCCGACGGGCTTTATTGATTCGAGCCTGAATACTCCTTGATGTTTCCTCCTGACTTTCTCCTTCAAGGTCTTTATACTTCAAACCCGGCACCTCGATATGTATATCAATTCTATCCCACAGGGGTCCTGAAATCTTGGATAGATATTTCTGGATTTGTGTTGGGGCACAAGTGCATTCCTTTGTTGAGTCTGTTAGATTCCCACACGGGCAGGGATTCATTGCCGCTACCAACATAAATGAGGCTGGAAAGGAAAGGGAGATATTTGCCCGCGAGATGGTTACAATGCCGTCTTCCAATGGTTGTCTTAAGGATTCTAATACATTACGGGGAAATTCCGGCAACTCATCTAAAAATAAAACGCCATTGTGTGATAAACTTATTTCCCCTGGCTTGGGGATGTGTCCTCCACCAACCAGGCCGGCATCTGAGATGGTATGATGTGGTGCCCTGAAAGGACGAATGGTTAATAAAGAATGTCGAGCAGGTATTGTCCCGGCAATTGAATGGATTTTGGTAGTTTCAATCGCCTCATGAAGGGATAAATCAGGTAAAATAGTTGGTATGCGTCTGGCTAACATTGTTTTCCCCGAGCCTGGAGGACCTATCATCAAAATATTATGTCCACCGGCCGAGGCAATTTCTATGGCCCTTTTGACATGGGCTTGTCCCTTTACATCACAGAAATCTATATTATACTTAGAGTCTTGTGAAAACAAGGCCGAAATATCTACCGAATGTGGAGCAATGGTCAATTCCCCGGCCATAAATTTTGCCGTCTCATATAATGTTTTGACCGGATAAACATTTATTCCTTCTACTACGGCGGCCTCTGAGGCATTTTCAAAAGGAATAATCAGGTTTTCAAAACCTGTCTCCAAAGCCTTTGCGGCAATAGGAAGAGCCCCTTTAATAGGTTTGACACTTCCATCTAAGGATAATTCGCCAACAATGAGGTATTTAGTCAGTTCTGATGTGGGAATTTGTTGCATTGTGGCAATAAGTGCGATAGCCATTGGCAGGTCAAAATACGCCCCTTCCTTCTTTACCTCTGCCGGAGCCAGGTTGATTATAACCCTTTTATTGTAAGGATATTGACATTCTGAATTAGTAATAGCGATTTTAAGCCGTTCTTTGCTTTCCTTCACAGCCGAATCAGGCAAGCCAACAATATTAATGTAAGGTGTTGACCCGGTCGCATTTACCTCGACGGTAACAATATAACCATCTATGCCTAATAATCCTGCACTATATGCCTTAGCTAACATTTTCCTCTTTGTGATTCAAACACGGGATTTCAAACTAAAGATTAACTGAACTTTTGCAATTTTTGTAGTCATTCACGACTTGAAATTTGAAATTGGAAAGTAGAAATTAGGAAAAGAGAGAAGAATCGTATTTATTTCCCCCAATTTCTAATTTCAATGTTTTCAATGTTCTGTAAACGGCTATATTTAATGAAAGATGCTATTTTACTGGGTTTTTACAAAATTTGCAAAAGTTCAGGATTAAATCAAATTTTTACTCTTTTTACTAACTATAAATTTTCGTTTTTCTATGACCAGTGAAGTCAAGTAAAACAATAGCTTTTATCTTTTGGAATAACCTTCTTCCTACTAATACGAGACGAGATGTATTTATTTCTACAAATGGACTTTCCCCCCAATCTTTGACACATACCACAGAAAGTTCCGTCTGTTTAATTTCATCTTTCTCCGTCACTATACCAACATAAAATTTTTTCCTACAATATGCATAGTTTTTGCCTAAATGCGTATTTGAGTCAATATCGTCTGTCTCCGAAATACATATTAATCCTTCGGATATCAATAGCTCACGATTCATATGTATTTCACTACTTCCTGTGTCGAAGTCAGCAATATAATTACGGATTTTAGTTGAAGTTGGCGACTTTATTTGAATTGGTACAGTCGGATAATAATCATCTGGATAGATTGTTTCTGACCAGTGGCTTTCTTCAATCATCAAAAATCGAGGATTATCAAAGATAAATGGGAATTTACTATCATTATCTTTGCAAATTTTCAATATATCAGATTCATCAGGAAATTCATCAATGTCAGAGGAGAAAGTTTTTACCTTTCCATCAATCACGGTTATCCAGGCAGCATTCAACTCTTGAAATTTATGATTAAGCCAATCTTTATTCTCTCTCCAAAGGTTAGATTTGAGTTCGATTTTTTGGTCTTCATTAAGAGTTGAGAATTTTTCCAATGTAAGATTCTTACCCACAAACCCACTACAGGGCAACAGAATTTTTACTCCACAGACAATAACTGTATTTTCCGGTGTAAAAGGTATATCATACAGATCCCATATCGTATTGACTGATTTTCCCGTATCTATTCCCTGCATCTATTCTCTTCCTCCTTTTTTTTTCAAACACCTTACTTTTCCTGTGAGTGCCTGTGTGCAATTTGAATCTTCCTTCAATACCTTCTCATAGCATATAAGGGCTTCTTTATAATCACTTATATTCTCGAATATCTCTGCCTTTTCAAGAAGAGGCTTTAAGCCTAATTGTCCAGGTCTTTTTATCAACCTATCAAGATTAATTAAGGCTCGTCCAATCAACCCGTTCTTTATCTGTTCCTCTACCTTAGAATAAATCTCTTCTGGATTTTCTTGTTTTATAGAGGCTATATCATAGACCTTTATTTTTCCTCCAATTCCCTTAAAAGAACTCTCAAACGGAGAGGAATTAGTAATTATATTTTTAGCCTCATTATATGTTGGAGCATCAACCCATACCTTTCCCACATCTGCATCACTCACTAAACGACAGGCTAAATTTACTGCTCCACCTATGGCCGTGTATGATTTTCTTTTATCCGAACCCAAATCACCAATAAAAACCCAGTCCGTAGCCACACCAAATCTTATACCAACTTCTATAACTTTTGATGTAATCTTTTCCCATTTTTGTTTAAATTTCTCTTTTAATACATCATCAAATTCATCCTTCATATCAAATGCAGATAAGAGTGCATTCTCAGCAGACCCGAATATAGCCATTATCCCATCACCAATAAACTTATCTATTATCCCTTCCCTCTCAAAGACTATCTCAGACATCTGAGTAAAGTATTCACTCAAGGTATCTGCTACTTCCTGTTCTCTACCCAGGTCATCAACCATCCTGGTAAAACCGGACATATCTGCAAACAATATCGAAACCTTTTGCCTTTTTACCTTATGAAGGGATGAATCCTTAATGAGCAAATCAAGATGAGGGAGATAAGGACCTACTATACTCTCAATCTGATTCTTCATAACCATCCAGCTTTGAATAGAGATACCTATTGTATCACTTAAACTACTCAATAATCCTTTATCCTCTTCTCTAAAAAATATTGGTTTGTTAAGTACCACAATTACACCTATTATACTCGGTTGGGTTGAATTTATTGTTCTTATTTTTATAGGAGAGACAAGGATAGAGTCTGTCTTAATCCCTGCCTTTTCGGCTGTCTTGCTCTTAAGTGGAGATTGACTATCTACAGATAATGATTCACCTGTTTCTATAACCCAACCTTCAATCCCTTCATCTTTAGAAAGGTTAATCCCAACTATCTTATCCTTATCTTTACCAGCAGAGGCAATAATCTTGAGTTCCTCGGTAACCTCATCCCGCAAGAGGATATATCCTGTCCTGGAATCCAACCCTTTAAGTATAAGTTCCAATCCCCTTGCCAATACCTCTGAAAGATTACCTGGTGAATTCAATTCTTTGTTTAAATCAAACAGCATCCTTAATTTATTTGTTTCCTTTGTTAATTTATCCTCTTTTGATACCTGTTCATAGATATTTTCTAATGTTTTGTAGAGAAACGAGGAACATTCTTTTTCTAATATATCTTTTATCGGGAGGATAGAGATAGACCTTACCAGTGCCTGAGAGAGAAAAAGGTCATAAGAGGTATAAATTTCCTTAAACACGGCAGGTCTGTTTCTGTTGCAGAGAAAGATATACTCATCCAATATAGGTTCAAGAGGGACAACAAGGAAGGAATCTATACCCATCTTTTCAAGAGAACTACCTTCGTCTGTGGTATTACAAGAATAACCCTCTTTCTTAGTAATAATAGCCTTCAGTCCTTCATCCATCTCAAACAAAGTCTCTTTCTTAACATTCCCTTCTTCCGGATACACATCTAAAACCCTTAATCTATCTCCTTCCCTTCTTGTATAAAAAGATAGGGTCAGGTCAAATACCTGACATAAGCCATCTAAAAAAGAGATAGTTTTATCCCTTTCCTGGATAAATGCCTGCCAAAACTTTTTTTCAACCTGCTCAAAGAGCAGATGCTCATAACGCCCCAGTTCCATTATGAATCTCCTTTAGCCAATCCAATCATAAGGTCATAAAGTTCATTTCCATCTATTGGTTTATTAATTAACTCCTCTGGATGGTATTCCTTAATACTGGAAATAGTCTTACCACTCACTACCCCTGTAAGGACAACTACCTTAGTCTCTGAAGATTTCTCGCGAATCATTTTTAATATCTCTACCCCTGCACGCTCAGGAGGACCCGAAATACTATCTCCTGTTGGAAACATAATATCCAATAACACAACTCCATACTTATTCTTTTCAATGTATCCCTTTGCCTCTGAGGCGTCCCTTGCCACATCTACTTCATACCCTTCTTTGAATCTTTCCCCAATATCTTCTATGAATTCATACTCATCCTCAACTATCAATATCTTTATCACATCTTCACCTCCTGATGATAGGGTAGGTGTATAGAAAAAAGGTTGTTTGAGTAGTCACCGCTATCTCTTGGTTCACTCTTCACATCTATTCTTCCTTTATGCACCTTCTCAATAATATCTTTTATCACCGTTAGCCCAATACCTGTCCCTGGAATAAAGGTCTTTCCTTTTACTTGTTGACCCCGATAATATCGCTCAAATATCCTCTCTTTTTCCTCGAGTAAGATTCTATACCCTTTATTAGCTATAAATAGGCAAATAGTTTCCTCCACGGGATTAAAGGATATTCGGATTGAGATATATGAACCTGAAGGGGAATATTTTATGGCATTATCAAGCAAGTTGTTAAAGGCGACATCTATCATCTCCTTGTCTATCTCTATTTCTTCTATCTTTCCTGTTATCTCCATTGGTTTGATAGTAATATTGTGGGTATTGGCAATGGGTTCAAATCTCTGGATGCATTTTTTCATCAGTAAATGGATTAGCTGTCGCTTAAAAAAATAGCCTCTATCATCCTTGACAGTAATAAATGAATAACTCTTTGTCTGATGGTCAAGCAATGTTACAGCATTCTTAATTCCTTGAATAGTTTCTTCCACACCTGGAGTTTTTCCTAATCTATTTTCCAATGTGCTGCATTTAGTAAGTAAAAGCTGCATTGGAGCCTTTAGACGATGGACCATCTCGGCAACAAAGTCTGCTTTCTCCTCCTCTCCTACCCAGATGTTAACCTGGGTAGTGATAACCTCTGTCAAAATCTGGACAAACTCACGGAAATCCTCATCATTCCCTCCTCTTCTTTCAGGATTAATAAAGAAAAGAAAGCCCTGTGAATCATCTCGAAAGCAAAGGGATGTAGCATATACAGATATAGGTAATGAATTAAGCCCAACCTTATCCCTGATACGAGCCAAATATTTTGTGCCTTCTTCCTTCTTCCACCAGTAAATAACACCGTCTTTCTTAAAATTTTCCTTTATATCCCTTATTATCTCTCTAATTATCTTTTGAGTTAAAGGTAATCGAGGAGAGGATATAATCATATCATCTCCTCGATGGGTTAAGACAAATATAGAATATTCAATTTTGAAGAGATGATTTACTTCCTCAAGTATCTTTTGAAAGATTTTTTCCATAGAGAGACCAACCTGGCTTTTTTCAATAGAATATCTCATTAATTCTGAGCGAACCTGTTGATAGACCAAATTCTTCTTTGATGTATAATTTTGTCTTCCCATCTCCATAATCCGAGAGGCTGCCTCTTTTAACCTCTCTATATCATCATTGATATTTTCCTCAGTAACTTTTTTAATCTGTAAAATACATCTCTTGGCCTTTTCGCGGTCAAATCCTTCTTTAATAAGTATACTGCGGTCCAACTTATCAAGTTTTTTCTCTATATCACTCTTTTCTGTTCGATACTTTCCACCCAATAAAACCCCGATTCTTCTTCCTTGAAAAAGAAATGGAATAGAACAAACCTCTAAGCCTAAAAAGCACGAATGTCTTCCTGTCTCCGTCTTTCCTTCAAGAATATCCCTGGCTAACTTCTCAGTACTATTTCTGCATTGCGCCTCTCCAATTTTAAATTTATGTATGTATTCACACAAGGGACTCCAATATGATGTTAGAATAATATCTCTGACTGGAACCCGCTTTATTTCCTCACCATCCATCTCTTCTACTACCATCGCCCTTTTTTCTTCACTTAGCCCTTTGAGGATCAAATCTAATGTTTTTGGTTCAATCAAATCAGTCACCTTAGAAATTACAGGCAGTTCTATTTTAGTGATTCTTTCGGTCATTTCCATCAAACATTACCTCTATTGACAAGAGATTATCTTTTAAGGGATTTCTTTATATTTCAGAACTCATTCTGGAGAATATTTTATCATAACTTTTATCCATTTGTCAACAGGAAAATTTTAATCTGGGTAATCCCTCAGTTATCAGTTGTGAAGTAGGTTAGTGGGTCATTCCATTTGATAT
>JASEHU010000108.1 GCA_030018635.1 bacterium | reverse complement strand
GTTTTGGATTTTTTTCATCCAGACTACCTCCTTTTGATAGATATTTAGGGCAATACCTTAACAGGCAACCCTGTTATTTATAGTCTATCAGGTAGTCTGGATAATTTCAAGAAATTTTTTTATGTTTCAGATGATAAAGGTATTATACCAGACCTTGATTATGGAATTTAGAATATTATTTACTTTCTTTTCGAGTTCTTTTTGCTTTCTCATTTGTTCACTTAAAACCGATGATAATCTTCATCAACGAGAAATATTCTATAATCCAGGTCTGGCTCCAAATAATGCTTAGTCTTTTTATTTAAAGGAACTTAACCAGTTGATTTTTCCTTTAACTTCATCAAAGGAACTGTAAGCAAGAAACTTTGATATTCGACGAAGAAGTATTCCAAAAGAAAGATGTTCTGAAACTATTATACCAAAGTGTTCATTCCAGTATTTCTTATGAAGTTTGATAAAATCCTTTGTATTATGAGTAAAAAGTGCCCTTTTTTCCTTAATAACATATAGAATTTGTTCTTCATCGCTTAACCCTGTTCTTTTCATTTCTACAGCACTAATTACATCACAACCTCTTTCTCTAAGAATTCGAGCTAATAGAGGTCGGACATCTTCATCTAAATATACCTTTACATCCTTGTTTTCCATATTTCTTCTATATTTTCTTTTAACAAGTTATCTATTTCTTCTCTATGGTCATAATAATACGAAAGGGCATCATATATTGCCGGCAGGGTAAGATGAGGAAATTCATCAACAAGTTCCTCAGGCAGCATTCCTTCTTTAAGCACATAGAATACTATTGAGCGGACAGGGAAACGAGTTCCTTCTATAATTGGCTCTTCTCCATGAATCTTATGATTTCTCACTATATAGGAATGTCCTACCTTTGTTAACATTTTTGCCATTTTGTCTTCACACTCCTCTAATTGGGGGGTCAGATATTATAAAGTGAACCATCCTGAATCTTATTTAAAGCTTTTTTCTACTTCCTCTATTATTTTTTCTATGGGGATGTTCGCTTTATCATCAAAATAACTAAATTCTTCTTTAGATTCTTCCGGCTTAGTATCTTTTTCAGATTCTTTTTGTTTAGTTTCTTCTACTACCTCTTCAATAGCCCGTTCAAGGGCTTTTTCGGCCCTGATAGCCGCCTCTTCAGCCTTTTTAGCCACCCTTCTGGCCATATCTTCTACGGAACCGGGTTCGATTTCTTCTATAGATGGGGCCTTCGCTACCTCAATCGCCGGTTCTTGAGGCAATGGGGATATTTCTACTTTAAACCCTTGTTCCTCAATAGGTTCAACACCTATCTCAAATGTTCCTACGGCATCACCTTTTTTAGAATAGACAAAATTTCCCTTTATTTCACCCATGTCAACTGTTCCGTGAATACCATGAGCCTTTGTATAGGTAAAATCACCCCTGGCTTCACCCATCTCAATAGTGCCGAGAATCCCTTTTTCCTTTGAGTAAGTAAAATCACTTTTTACCTCACCCATATCTATTGTTCCCACAATTCCACGCTCTTTTGAGAAGGTAAAATCTCCCTGCACACCGCCCATATCAACAGTGCCAAAGACACCTTTTTCCTTTGAATAAGTAAAACTACCTTCTGCCTCAGCCATTTTTACCTTGCCTTCAATTCCCTTAACCGTCGAGAAGGTAAAATCTGCCGGCACACCACCCATGTCAACTGCACCAAAGATACCGCTGGCCTTTGAATAAGTAAAATCCCCTTCTGCTCCCCCCATATCAACCATGCCTACAATCCCTTTGTCTTTTAAATATGTAAATTCTGCCTCAACATCATCCATCTTTATAGTTCCCGCCAGTCCTTTGTCCTGAGTATAATTAAAATTACCCTGGACACCACCCATATCAACCGTTCCATGAATGCCTTTTTCCTGAGTAAATGTAAATTTAGCAGGGGCATCATCCATATTAAAATTTCCATCGATACCGTTTGCCCTGGTATAACTGAATTCACCTTCGACACCACCCATATCTACTGTCCCAAAAACCCCTTTCTCTCTCGAATAGGTAAATTTAGCCTCTGCCTCACCTAATTGAACCTTTCCATCAATTCCTTTATCCTTCAAATAAACAAATTCCCCTTTTGCTTCACCTAAATCTATAGTTCCTACAATTCCTCTATCCTTTGAAAATGAGAAGTCCGTTTTAACCTCACCCATGTCCACCGTTCCTACAATTCCTTCTCTTGCCTCATGTGGTTTTTTCATAATTAATCTACCTCCGTTTAATTAGATTATCGGTTATTGGTAGTCAGGTTGTTGGCAAGGAATACGCAATGATTCGTTTATTACTAATTACCGAGCACCGCTTACTATTTTTCTGACAGCAATCCAAATAACCTTGTAAAATCAAAATTGCGGCTAATTTATCTACATTTCCCTTTTGTCTCTTTGTTTTGACCGATGTTTGTTTTAAAACATTTTTAGCTATCTTACTGGTAAATCGTTCATCCCAAGTCTTTATCGGTATATTTACATTTAGCCTCATAGTCTCAATAAATTCAAGTGTCTTGTTTGCTTGATGACCTACCTCTCCATTCATCTTTTTGGGTAAGCCAACAACTATCTCCTTTGCCTGATAAGTATCGATTAAATTTTTAAGTTGTTTAAAGACAACTGAATCATTTTCCCGTGTGAGGACATCTATTCCCTGGGCGATTATTCCCGATTCATCACTCATAGCTACACCAATTCTGACATCCCCTATATCCAGGCCTATAATTCTCATTTACACCTTTTTCTGCAGGGAAACAACCTCTCCGGTTGCTTTTCCATAACCATTCATGCCATGCTCTATACTTCGCCGCATCCAACAAACCTCGCGTGTCAGTCGTTCTACCTCTTTAGCCACATCATTTAATCCTTTTTCTTCAGTGAACAAAAGGATATTTCTAATCGTCAAATCGATATGAGCCGACTCATTCTGCACCTGTCCCAGGCCATCTTCATAAGAAATAAAAACATCGAACTCCTTAGGTTTGGTAACATCATTCATATATTCTGTTGCATTGGCGAAGAAAAATCTTATTTCTTCCCTGGGAGGAATCACCTTCAAATTTTTAAAGATAGGCAAATCGGAAATCGTTATCTTTGGTTTCTCACGATAGAGAATATCCGGGGTGAACTTACAATTAAAGTTAAAGGCACATCCTTCGCCTATATTACGAATTACTACCTCTAAAGCCTGAATCTGTGTCTCTTTGGGTTTAATATCTACCAGCACCTGAGGCATATTTTCTGATTTGCGAATTTGTTTAATCTCTTCGACTAAACTGCAAGATGCTGTTACTGATTTACGAATCTCCCTGACAAGTGACCACACCATCCCTATAAAAACACCGGCGACAATAACTAACACTACAATTGACCAAGCCTGTAAGACTGTTTCAAAATGCATCTTTTTGAACCTCCTTTTAGATAATGCCCAGTTTTTTCCCTTGATTAAAAAATAGTTCCTCTATCACAATATCGGCTAAAAGGTATAAATTCTTTAATTCTTGCTTTACCACTTTTACTTTACCACAAAAATGGTTATCTGTCAAGAAAAAAGTTGTAATGAGGGTAATCCCTCAGTTATCAGTAGGTTCAAGGTTCGAAGGTTAAGGTTCAAGGAGCAAAATCTTTCGACCTGTGCAATCGACATTTATTGACAATTTGTAAGAATTTAGGTAAAATGTAGAATATTGAATGTAGAATGTAGAATGTAGAAATTGGGGAAAGAGAAGAGACTTAAATTTCTAATTTCCAATTTCTACATTCTACATTCAATATTCTACATTCAAGGTGAATTTCCGATTACACAGGTCGAAATCTTTTACCTTGCTCCTTGAACCTCCTGATAACTAACCCATTACCCAATCTTTCCCTTTCTCCTTAATTTACATCTGAACATTTTTTAGCGTTTTGGTGAATTCCGGGAATGAGGTTTGGATACAGGCAACATTATTGATTTTAGTCTCACCTTTAGCTACCAAACCTGCAATGGCTAAGGACATAGCCGTGCGATGATCTCCGTAGGATTCTACCTCTGCACCTACCAGATATTTCACCCCATCAATTATCAATCCGTCTTCTACCTCCATTACCTTTGCCCCCATTTTATTTAACTCTGTGGACATAGATTTTATACGGTCTGTTTCCTTCACCCGCAGTTCTTTTGCCTCCCGAATTTCAGTTCTACCTTCAGCCAGACCGGCGGCTACGGTAAGAATGGGGATTTCATCAATTAGCCGCGGAATCATAGACCGCCTTATGGAAATACCTTTCAACCTGCTTGATTTAACCACAATATCCGCAGTAAGTTCACCACAAATCATTTTTTGATTTTCAAGGGTAATATTAGCGCCCATTTCCTTTAAAACATCCAGTATGCCGGTTCGGGTGGGATTAACCCCAACATTTAGAATGGTAATTTCTGCGTCTTCCACCAGACAAGCCGCTACTATAAAAAATGCCGCCGAGGAAATATCCCCTGGTACCTTGATTTTTTTATTACTCTGTAGTGGAATGTCACCGACAATAGAAATACTCATATCGTCTTTTATGATTTGAGCCCCAAAGTAACTCAGCATTCGTTCAGTATGGTCCCGTGTAGGTAAAGGTTCTATAACTGAGGTTACCCCGGAGGCAAAGAGTCCGGCTAAGAGGATAGCCGATTTTACCTGAGCAGAGGCAACCGGTAAAAAGTAACGGATTGGGGCAAGATTAGGATTGCCAAAAACCTCTAACGGAGCAAAATTGCCATCCTTTGCCAAAATTTTTGCACCCATTTGTGACAGCGGCTCAATTACCCGCCGCATCGGCCGCCTTTGTATAGATTCATCACCGGTCAGGCAACTATCAAACCTTTGAGCCGCCAATATCCCTAAGAGTAATCTCATAGTCGTGCCTGAATTGCCCACATCAATTACATCCGTTGGTTTTTTTAGTCCTCGAAGTCCTTGCCCATAAATAATTAAATTGTTATCGACCCTTTCTATTTTTATACCCATTGATTGGAATACCTTAACTGTATTTAAGCAATCATCACCTTCTAAGAATCCCTCTACTTCAGTTTTCCCTTCTGCTAAAGCTCCAATCATCACCGCCCGATGGGAAATAGATTTATCCCCAGGCAGAGTAATAGTCTCTTCTAATTTATTGGTTGGGTTAATAATCAAATAAGAAGAATTGGGATGGTTTATTTTCATTGTTTTTCCTCTATTTCTTTAGGAAGTAGGAATAGGAAATTAAAAATCGAGAATTATTTTCCTCAATTTTTAATTTTTAATTCATAACTGAACTTTTGCAAATTTTGTAGAAACCCAGTAAAATACCACCTTTCATTAAAATATAGCTGTTCACAGGACATTGAAATTAGAAATTGGAAATTGGGGGAAATAGATACGATTCTCCTCTCTTTTCCTAATTTCTACTTTCCAATTTCAAATTTCAAGCCGTGAATGACTGCAAAATTTGCAAAAGTTCAGTCATAATTTTTAATTTCTCTCTAATAACTTTGCCCCTTCTTCAAGTGCCTTTTTATTAAAGGCAGTATCTTTTTTGAAATACTCAAGTGCTCTAAATAAACTATTCAAAGTAACTATCTTAGTTTTAGTTACATAAGCGCCTAAAATGACCATGTTAGCTACACGAGTATCGCCGAGGGTATTGGCAATTTGTGTAGCGGCAATGTTTATTACCTCCAAATCCTGGCGAACGGGTTTGTCATAAATCAAGGAGGAATTAACAAACAATAGCCCATCGGCTCTAATTAAAGATTCATACCTGACTAAAGAAGATAGGTTCATGGCGATTAATGTAGTCAATTCGGTAGCAAGGGGTGCGGTAATCTCCTCCGTAGAAATAATCAATGAATATGCAGATGCCCCACCGCGTACCTCAGCACTATAACTTGGTAGACCACTTACCTCTCTATCTTCTACTATGGCCGCTTGAGCCAATAGTGACCCGGCAAGAACAATTCCTTGTCCGCCAAATCCTGAAATTATCAATTCCTCATACATCTTTGTCATCCTTCAGTTAAGTGAAAAGTGAAAAACGAAAAGTGAATAGTGAAAAGTGAATAGTGAATAGTTATTCGTTTTTCACTTTTCATCTGCCTACTGTTTTTTGTCAACCGTAACAAATTCCCCTAATTTGAACACCGGTATCATTTTCTCTTGAATCCATTTTATCGCCTCTTTGGGTGATAAGCCCCAGATGGAAGGACAGGGGGATAGAATTTCAACCAATCCCAGCCCAAGGTCATCTAATTGTACCTGAAATGCCTTTTTTATTGCCGCTTTTGCCTTGAGAATATGTGTAGGTGTATCCAAAGCAGTCCTGGCTAAATAAGCCACGCCGTTTAATGTCCCTAATAATTCACACATCTTTATTGGATAGCCGGCATCTTTTATGGACCGGCCATAAGGCGTAGTAGCAGTTTTTTGGTCTAAAAGGGTAGTTGGTGCCATCTGTCCACCAGTCATACCATAAACAGTGTTATTAATAAAAATAACCGTAATCCTTTCACCTCGTGCCGCGGCATGAATTGTTTCAGCCATACCGATAGCCGCCAAATCACCATCTCCTTGATAAGTGAAAACTACTTTTTTGGGATTTGCCCGTTTGATTCCTGTAGCCGCAGCCGGTGGTCTGCCATGAGCAACCTCTGTCATATCTATATTAAAATATTCATAGGCAAATACTGCACAACCAACCGGTGCAATACCAATTACTTCTTCCTGGATATTAAGTTCATCAATTACCTCTGCGACTAATCGATGTGCAATTCCATGCCCACATCCCGGGCAATAGCGATGCGGTACATCCCGTAAACTGTCTGGTCTTTTAAATACAACCTTCATCTTCCCACCCCTTATTTGACTAACATCACTTATTAAGTATAAAATTATAACATACTTTTATCATATTTGCAACAATTTTTGAAAAGAGCCTGATAAATCGAAAGTTGTAAATGGACGTAACAGTATCAATATACTTAACGCCGCCATAAATTGCGATTTTGTTTTTGATAAAATGTAGTACCATATCTTCAGTGTTTTGATTAAACCTTTTTGTCTTTCTTGCCGATAAGTAT
>JASEHU010000107.1 GCA_030018635.1 bacterium | reverse complement strand
ATTTATGTCATTGGTGCAGAAGGGGATAAGAAGGTAGGGAAGATAGGGGTGGTAAGGTAGGAAGAAGGTTCTCGGATAAAAAGATTCAAGGTAAGCGTTCATATTACCTTTATCGAGAGGGATATCGAGGGTCAAACCTTGATTATGGAATACACTTAACTTGAGCCAGAAAATAAAGAAAAGAGACGGCGGAGTGTAGTTTTTTCTAACAATTTGCTAACTACTGTGCAAAATTGTTAGCAGTAAAACGGGTCACTTCCAACAAAGGAACAAAGACCCTGGGAGTAGACGGAGAAATCTGGTCTAAGTCAGCTACAAACATAAATGCTGTAGTGCTTCATAACATTTGATTTTAGCAGTTCGGTAGTACTCCATGACACTTAAATTTGTAGGTTTTTCTCACACAAAGAACACAAAGATTCTTTTTATTTTTCCTCTTTATGTGCTTTGTGTTTTTGTGTGAGGATATATTTCGTGATTCTGTATAAAAATTTGTTTATACCCATAAAATAAAATGTCACAGAGTAGTAGTTTTTGTTAATAAGTTTCATTGCAAATTTATCATTGCAAAATTAGCATTTCAAATTTAAAATGCTAAATGTTAAATTTGCAATTTGCAATGAAATCAACCCACAAAAACAATCTTGAAGAGGCACTAAAAGAATTTTTTGAATAGTCCCTTAACCTTTTCTCCTACCTCCTCCTTTACCTTTTCCTTGATTTCCTCCTCCTGTGAAGATATTATTTCTTTAATTTCTTCCTTTTTCCCTTCAATTTTCCCCTCGAGTTTTTCTTTGATTTTATCTTTTTCCTGGTTGATTTTCTCGTTGATTTCCGATTTGGCTTTTTCTTTGATTTCTTCCTGTTTCTCGCTAAAATTTGGGTCTTTAAAATTACCTTTAATTCTAAACCTGACGCCCCCCATTCTCCCTTTTTCATCACCTAATGAGGGAATAAACCTGCCCAATTTAGCTATCTGTTTTCCCAGTCGCCCCGGGAAGGTAGCCGTTACCTTAAAGTCCACATCTAAATCAAGGGATATTTCACCGCTGGCTAATAATCTAATTAATGAACTTCTCAATTCAAAATCATCCGTTGATATTATTCCATCGGCGATATTAAATGCAGCCAGGATGTAGCATCCATCCAGGTTACGAATCGTATCCAGACTAAGGAAGGTAGCCAGCCTATCCAATATCTTCAATTCTTTGAGTCTAACCTCTTTTAATTCTACTGCCCCCGCTGCCTCTAAATTTTCTTTCAGATTATTTATTTCAAATCCCATCCCTTTCAAATCTACATCCAGGCTTAATTTACCCCGGGCAATCTTTCTATTTCCTTTGAAACCGGCAATTATATCTGTCATATCCAGTTGATTTGCCTTGACTGAGATAGAATATTCAGGCAATTCACTACTTAAATCTATCGTCCCAGAGGATTCAAGCACTCCATTGGCGGCATTAGTTTTTAGCGATCTGAGCATTAAAACATTCCTGACACATCTAAAATCAGCATAAAGGTCACTACCTGAAATCTCCCTGAAAGCCCATTTTTGGACATTAATTTTCCCTTCCACATCTAAATCAACAGGTTGCTTTGCGGTAAAAAGTTCAGAGGAGTTTTCTATTATTTCATCTAAGATAAGTTTTTTTGAACAGAAGGTAAGATTGACCTTAGGATTTTTGATGTTTGGAATCTCTGCCCAAATATCAAAATCAGAATTACCAAACTCTCCGGTCAGCGATGATAATTTTAAATTCGTATCGCTAAATTGCAATTCTAAATTGAGATTTTTGATAGGTTTTTTGAGCCCATTGTATTTTATCTGACCATTTGTCAGGGTTACTACTCCCAGAACCTGCAATTTTTCATCTGACCGACCACTTAACCCTACATTTATTCTACCTTTACCGCTAACCTTTAATTTATGTAGAGGTATGGGAATTAATTTAGCTATGTTGGCTAAGGAAAACTCATTACTTCTCAACTCCAGATTGATTGTTTCATCTTTAAGTCCTCCTGTAACTTCAGCCTCTAAATCAGCTAAAGTGAGTTTAGTCGTAACTATTTCGATTAATCCTAAATCCAGGTTGAGGTCAAGACCACCTCTAAGTTTGAAATTAGTTCGACGGTCTCCAATTTTACCGGCAGTTACCTTAAAACTAACGATTCCTTCTCTTTTATTCAGCCCATCGATTTGACCATCAATCCTTTCCATGGATGTTTTTATTTTATGCAGGGCATCATCTAAGAAATACAGAGTCCCCTTTTTAACTACTATTTTGTCGAGTTGAAGGGAAAATCTACCCCCTTTACCCCCTTCATCTTCAGTTTTTTTGGTTAGCCATAAATCCTTAAAATTCCATTTATCAGCCTTATTTCGCTCGATGAAAATCGCTGGTTCAACAAGGATAATCTCAGTAATTATCACCTGTCGCTTGAGTAGCGGCAAAAATCTATATCTCAAAATAAGGGATTTATTCTCAAGCAATGATGGACTCTTAAACCCCTTTTGATTATGGACAATAACATCTTTTACCTCAATTCCTTTTAAAATGTTGATTCTTATTTCGCCAATTTCTACTTTTCGAGCCAGATTTTTCTCTAATTCACGCGTGATGAATTGGGTTAGATTGGTCGAAGAAATAGTAATAAAGGGCAGGATAATAATTCCAATGATTAAAATTATAGCAATTATAATAATAAAGGTCAAAAATTTCTTTAACATATTCTTTATTATAACATCAGTTTAGGTTTCTTGCAAGTATTTTTTAGAGAAAATCAGCAATTCTCATTATGGCAGAAATCGTGTCCAATGTTGAGATTAGGTGGAGATAAAGTTGAGATAAAGTGGAGATTTATTGTTTTCTTTACCAATCTCTACCTAATCTCCACCCATTTCTACCAATCTCTACCCCACCGTTAACTGAGCAGTTACAATTTCCCTGATTTCTGATTTGACAAAAGATTAACCTTATGATATACTAAAAAAGATGAAACAACTGAGCAGTGATGTATTTGGACCTAAAGGAATACTGGCTAACCAGCTTAAAGACTACGAGTCACGACCTCAGCAACTTGAAATGAGCCAACGAATCGAGCAGGCTATTCTTAAGGCAAATCACTTGATTGTCGAGGCAGGCACCGGCACAGGTAAAAGTTTATCCTATTTAGTCCCATTTGTCTTCTGGGCAGTAAAAGAAGAAAAGCGGGTAGTTGTCTCTACCTATACCAAAACCCTTCAGGAACAGCTAACGACAAAGGATTTACCCTTTTTAAAAAAGGTGGCAGGAATAAATTTTTCCTTTGCCTTATGTGTAGGTAGCAATAATTACCTCTGCCTACGCCGATTCTCACAAAACCAAATCCAAGGATTGTTTGAGACAATAGAAGAGGTAAAGGATTTTAGAAAAATATCCACCTGGGCAGAAAAGACTCAAGTAGGTCTAAAATCCGAATTGATTTTTGAACCAAATCCGGCACTCTGGAATAAAATCTGCCGCGAATCAGACATCTGTCTGGGCAAAAAATGCCTTTATTTTAATGACTGCTACTATTATAAAGCCAAAAAGAAACAGTATCATTCCCAGATTTTAGTGGTTAATCATCATCTTTTCTTTGCTAATTTAGCCTCTGCCGAACAGGTATTACCGAAATTCAACGCCGTAGTATTTGATGAGGCGCATAACTTAGAGGATGTTGCCACCAGCTACCTGGGCGCCGAAATATCCAATTCCCAGATTAAATATTTAGTCGATACAATCTATAATCCTAAGACTGATAAAGGGATTCTCGTCAGGGTTAAGAGGCAGGAAGAACTAAAAAGGGGGATTAAAAAAGCCCTTAACGAGGTTAGAAATGCGGCGGATAGATTCTTTTCCAATCTACTATTAAAATTTAACCCGCAAGAGATGAATTTTGTCACCCGGCTCAGGAAGGCAAATTTTATAGATAATCCCCTGCAGGAGCCTTTAGATTTCTTAGCCGCAGAACTCGGTAAATTAAAAGCCAAAATCCCGGATGAGGAAACCAGGTTAGAAATTTCAGCCTGTCGAATCCGCACCGAGGCGATAAAAGATGCCCTTGAACTCATTATTAGCCAACAAAAATCGGATTATGTCTATTGGATAGAACTCACCCAAAGACACCGATTTGTTAAAATCACCCTTCATGCCAATCCTATTGACATCTCGCAGGACATGAAAAAGGCTGTCTTTGAACCTATCGATACGGTGGTTCTTACCTCCGCCACCCTGACTACGAATAATTCCTTTGAATATATCAAGAATCGATTAGGGGCTGATGGGGCTGACGAGCTGATGCTCTCTTCCCCGTTTGATTATCAATCGCAGGTAATGCTTTTTTTGCCAGATGGTATTGCCGACCCAAAATTGTCTCCGGATGAATATCATGCCGACGTAGCAAAGCTCACCGAGGAACTTCTAAGAATTATGCAAGGCAGGACATTTGTGCTATTCACCAGTTTTGCCATGTTAAAAAAGGTATCTAATCAGGTTGAGGCAAGGTTGACTAACCTTAGTCATCTTAGACAAGGTGAGTTTTCATCTCAACAGATGCTGGCGGAGTTTAAGCTACATGGGAACTCGGTGCTCTGGGGCACTAATACCTTCTGGCAGGGGGTGGATGTGCCGGGTGAGGATTTAGAATGTGTGGTGATTACTAAATTACCGTTTGCTGTGCCTGATGACCCGATAGTTGAGGCCAGGATGGAATATTTAAAGGCAAAAGGCTCTGACCCATTCTGGGCATACCAGGTCCCGCAGGCAATTATTCAGACAAGACAGGGTTTTGGCAGACTTATTCGCACAAAGAAGGACATAGGTATCGTTGCCATCCTTGACCCAAGGATTAAAACAAAGAGTTATGGCCGGCTATTCTTAAACTCACTGCCTAAGTGTCGGATGTCAACTAAGTTAGATGATGTCCGGGCATTTTATGAAGTGAAGAGTGAATAGTGAATAGTGAATAGTGAAAAACGAACAAAGGAAAATTATTAGTTTTTCACTATTCACTTTTCACTTTTTTCAAGCAAATCAGCAATAAATTTTAACGCCTCTTTTTTATTAGTAATTTTTTTGTCCACAAATGCCTCCTCTATCGCGCTTAATAACTTACCTATTATTGGTCCGGATTCGAGTCCGAAATGTTTCATTATCTCCCCGCCTTTAAGTATCTTGGGTGGGATAATAGTTGGGGTAGGAGAATAAAATCTGTCGATAATTAAACTAATGGTCTGGTAGTGTTTATGCAGGTTTTCAGGAGGAACTTTTGGCCCTATGGTCGCATATCTGTCAGCCAATGAAAGAAGTAAGGTACTTATCACCTCTTCATCTAAGTCTCTAAAAAATTTATGGAGGACTTTGTCGGTAAGAATAGGTATTTGTACCAGATGCCCAGGACGCATATGACTTTTAACAACTAATTCTATCATCTTCTTTTCTTTAGTACTCAATTTTAGTCTCTTGGCTATTTTTGAGGCTATTTTAGCCCCCAGGAGCTCATGTTCAATAAACCTGATTCTACCTGAAGGCTCTTGCGTCATCGTCCCGGATTTACCAATATCATGAAGCAGACAGCTGATTTTGAGATTGTCCAATCTGATGTGATTTCCACCTATAGGTTGGTTTAAATATCTTTTTATGCGGAGATGCCATGGCGGAAATAATCTATCAAGGTTTGAAACTATACCTTCTAATTGAGTTAGTGTAGATAAAGAATGTTCCCAGACAGGTAAATGATGGTATGTGTCTTGTTCGAGCCCTTTTAAGGAAATAATCTCTGGAATGATTTCTTCAAGTAATCCTGCTTTATCTAACTGGGTAATAAAATGATTTGAATTTTTAGCCGCTAAGGTTAAATAAATTTCATTGGTCACCCGTTCTACCGAGACATCTGAGATTAATCCTTTTAATCTAACTATTGCCTCCCAGCTACCTTTTTCTATTTCAAATCCTAATTCTGAAGATAAACGAATCGCTCTTAACATCCGTAATGGGTCATCCTGAAATATACTGTTGGAAATGACCCTTATAAATCCTGCCTTAATATCTTTTAGCCCATTTAGGGGGTCAATGAATTCAGTGTCTTTAGCGATTAAATCTAGGGCAATGGCATTGATGGTAAAGTCGCGCCTCTTGAGGTCAGCCAAAATATCCTCTGCCTTAAGGTTGTTGAAGTCTAAATTTATCAGCTGTTTTTTTGATTTCAGCACAACCCTGGCCGACACTTTTGCCTCATCTAAGAGAACAAAACTTCCCCCCATGACCATAGAAACCTGCTGAGCAAAGGCTATCGCATCTCCTTTGATAGCGAAGTCATAATCATTACACGGACGCTTTAACAGGTAATCCCGAATACATCCACCCACTAAATAGAGTTGGATATTCGTCTTAAGGGCTAAATCTCTTAGCAGAGGAAAAAAAGGTTTTTTGTAGAGCTTCTCTGTGTTCATTTTTTGTAACCGTGTCCGACTCGTCAATCCCGTCAGACTTATAAAAAGAAAGGAGCAAGATGATACACTCTCATCTCGCTCCTCCTTTTTAAGTATTTGTTTTTCAATTACTTGGTTTTTTCTGCTGGTGCCTCTTCTGATGTTACTCTTCTGATGTTACTGCTTCTTCACCTAGTTCTTCTTCTGGTGCCGTTGCTTCTTCTTCTACTTCTGGTGCTGTTACTTCCTCTTTTGCTGGGGGTGCACAACTCGATAGAATCATAGTTGTCCCTACTACTAAACAAAATGTTAATATCATTCTAAATATCTGCATCAATTTATCTTTTCACCTCCTCTTTTTAAAACTATCGAAAAACTGGACTCTTCTATTTTTTATGTCAACAGGATTAAAAGTCGTAATCCTTAATTTGTTTTCAAAGAAGAGTTCCTCCCTTTATTATAATAATTATACAGAAAATAATGGATTTGTCAAGAGAAATTTTATAATTTTTTTATTTCCCATTGCTAAGTCTAATTATAACAAATAGTTACAACTGTTTAAATTTTTATAAGCGTTTGGCCGAAAATTTTAGGTGGTGTCCTATTATATCTTAATTATACTGAGGCATCTAAAAAAGTATAAAAAGGGGGATTATTCATTGCAA
>JASEHU010000106.1 GCA_030018635.1 bacterium | reverse complement strand
TTTTATACTTTTTTAGATGCCTCAGTATAATTAAGCTATAATAGGACACCACCGACTTTCGTGAATTTTAACGGGCTGAAATCCCTTGAAAACACCCAATTATTTCTGGCTTCTCTTATCAACTAAATCTGCCAATAGTCCAATGGCGACTATTTGTACCGCAGACATTAAAATAACTACCACGGTTATATCCATCACTTTATCAAGGACAAATTTACTATAGACAAAGACGAGCATAGCCATTAAAAACAATATAATACCTATGGGAACAAATATCTTCAATGGATTAAAATACATCACGGTTCGGATAATAAGTGTAGAGAAATTATAGGTATCCCGAATGGGTCTTATCTTAGATTTGCCCTGTCGCTGGAGGTAATCAATGGGGATAAATTTTACTAAATAATTATTGGTGAGCATAGCCAGGGTAATAGTGGTAGTAAAAGAAAATCCGTCTGGTAAGAGGTTAAAAAAATTCACGGCGAGATCTTTTTTGAAAACCCGCAGCCCTGAATTCAAATCAGGTATTTTCGTAGCGGTTAAATAATTAGCCAGCATGTTTAAAAAAAATTTTGCCGGTTTTCTTATCAACGGTATTTTCTGTTTGTTTCGTGCCCCGACCACCATATCGTATTCGCCTAGATATTTAATTAGCTCAGGCATTTCTGAAATAGGGTAGGTGCCATCAGCATCGGTAATGGCGATGGTGTCGTATTTAGCCTTTCTGATGCCTGATTTTAGCGCCGCTCCATAACCTCTATTTTCAGTATGTTGAATTAAAACTACATCCTTTTCCCTGACAATTTTAGCCGTATTATCAAAAGAGCCATCATCAACAACGAGCATTTCATACTCATAGCCCTTCATTTTCTCTTTAATCTCGTCAATTAAAGCACCAATACCTTTTTCCTCATTGTATGCGGGGATAACAATGCTTACTTTTTGCATTTTTGGTTTTCACCTCCCTAAAAGTAGAGGTAAAGGTAGAGGTAAAGGGCGACTCCTAAAACTAGTGGTTCATAACATTTGATATTGTGGGTGCTCCAGTAGTCTCTCTTCATTCTTCCCTTCAGCCTATCTACCTTCAGTTTTTCTAACCTTCCTTTTTATATTATACCATATTTTTTTCTATTGTCAACGACTAAATTTTAATTGACATATCATTAAACTTATGGTATATTGTAATTGGTTAGTTGTTGGGGGATAGCCGAAGGAGATTGGAGATTTGTAGAGATTGAGGGAGATTGATGGGAGCAGGAATTAGGAATCCCTGTCACTTATGGCTATGTCCTGCAATCTCCATAAATCTCTATAAATCTCCAATCTTCATAGAGGTAAAAATGAGAGTATATAGTCCAGGTAGAAGAAAAAGTATTTATCGAAATAAGCCCCAGGGACATAAATTTATTATAAAAATAATTTTACTTCTTATCTTCGTCATCCTTATTTTTTTAGGTATAAGTAGAACTCCTGCCCCTCCGGAAGATACAATTTTAAAGTATAAAAGGATATTAGAGAAGGACCCGGCTAATATTGAGGCATATATTTCATTAGGGGAGGATTGTTATCAGAAGGCATTGGAGGCGGAACTCAAAAAGAATGAGAAAGAAACAAACACCTTATTAGAGGATACTGTTAAATATTATCAAAATGCCCTTAAATTGGATGAAGGGGGGAAGATTTCACCTCAAAGCCGCTACCACCTTGGGATAGCTTATTTTAAGTTAAGTAAATATTCAAGTAATAAAGATTATTATGCCCAGGCTGAAGATGAATTAAAAAAATCATTAGAAGAGAAATTTGAGACAGCCGAGACACATATTTATTTAGGACATATCTACTTTAAAAAAGGGTTATTCGATGATGCTATCGATGAATATATGCGGGCAAAGGCACTTAATCCGAATGATGTTGCCGCCTGGTATAACTTAGGCTGGGTATATAAGGTAAAAGGAATGCCCAGTAATGCTATTGTTGCCTTTCGCAATGCGGTTATGATACCAAATTTAGATAAGGACATTAACATTAGAATTTTGGCGGTATTAGGAGAGATTTATTATGAACAGGGTTTAATAGAACATGCTAAAGATGAATATAAAACTATTCTTAAATTAGACCGTGCTTCAGAAATAGCCCATTATCAATTAGGTAAGATTTATAAAAAACAAGGAGATTTAGAATTAGCCGCTCGCGAACTAAAGAGTGCGCTAAAGTTAAATCCTAAAAATAAAGATGCAAAAGCAGAATTAGATGATTTAGAAAAAAAGATAAAAAGATTTTAATTGACAACTAACGCTATTTTTGGTATAGTATATTATAATAGGTGTTAGGTATCAGGTAAAAAGGTAAGAGAGGAGTTTTTGTCTCTCTTTTATTAGTCTTACCTGATACCTGATACCTGAAAGGGGTGGTAAATAATGCTATTTAATAGTTTACTGGGTTTGTTTTCCAATGATATTGGTATAGATTTAGGAACAGCCAATACATTAGTTCATGTAAAAGATGTAGGGATTGTGCTTTCTGAGCCGTCCGTGGTGGCTATTGACCGAGAATCAAGGGCTGTTTTAGCTATCGGAGAAGAGGCTAAACGGATGTTGGGTCGCACACCTGGCGATATTACGGCTATTAGACCATTGAGGGATGGGGTAATTGCAGATTTTGAGATTACCGAACGGATGATTAGACATTTTATTACTAAGGTGCATAATCGCAAGGCATTAGTTCGACCTCGAATTGTCATTGGTGTTCCATCTGGAATAACTGAGGTAGAAAGACGAGCAGTCAGGGAAGCCGCAGAACAAGCTGGGGCAAGAGAGGTATTTTTGATTGAAGAACCCATGGCGGCGGCTATTGGTTCTAATATTCAGGTCTATGAACCGGCTGGAAATATGATTGTCGATATAGGAGGGGGAACAACAGAGGTAGCGGTTATTTCTTTAGGAGGGATGGTGGTCAGTAAATCTATTCGTATTGCCGGCAATGAAATGGATGAGGCATTGATACAATATACTAAAAAAACCCATTCACTTCTAATTGGAGAACGCACCGCAGAGGACCTTAAGATTAAAATTGGGTCTGCCTATCCATTGCCAGAAGAACAATCAATGGAGATAAAAGGCCGGGATACGATGACAGGATTGCCGAGAACACTTAGAATCACCTCAGAAGAGGTTCGTGAGGCATTAAAAGAACCGATTAGTTTTATTGTCGAAGTCGTTAAAACTGCCTTAGAAGAGACTCCACCGGAACTTGCCTCAGATATTGTTGACCGGGGTATAGTTCTAACAGGGGGTGGGGCATTATTACGAGAATTAGACAGGCTACTTTCTCAAGAAACAAGATTACCGGTGGTGTTATCTGATGACCCACTGCGATGTGTAGTTATTGGGACAGGTAGATATTTGGATGAATTGAAAAATTTACAACGGGCACGAAAAAAAGGAGGGATAAGGTGGTCAACTGAATCACTTAGAAAAGGAGAGGAAGGTAGTTGAAAAGGAAGATAATTGGTCATCGGTGATCGGTAAATACTTACCTGATTACCAATTACCGATGACCGATTACCACCTATCTACCTGTCTACCTGCCCCGAAGGAGTGGAATGAATCCTGATGACGAGTTTCTTTTGGAGACATGCCAGAACTAATATTGTTGTTGTCTTGCTTTCCGTTTCTATTCTTTTAATGACTACTCATACCTCTTTGTCCACCGGATATTTAAAACGGGGGATTATGAATGTCTTACTTCCTTTTCAACTCATAGCTTTTCAAATAAAATGCGGTGTAAAAGACTTCTTTTTAGCCATTAATGAAATTCAATCAGTCAGGATTGAAAATCGAAAATTCAGAGAGGAAATAAGAAGATTTTCACTTGAACGCAAGGAATGGCAGGAGGCAATAGGTGAAAATAGAAGGCTTAAAAAACTATTAGAATATAAAGACCGTCTTCCATATAAGAGTATTGCCGCAAGAGTGATTAGCTATGACCCAAGTAACTGGGCTAATATAATTATTATTGATAAGGGTAAAAAAGATGGGATATATAAATTGGCTCCTGTAGTTACCTATCAGGATGGAAAAGAAGGATTGGTTGGGAGAGTAATCGAAGCAGAAAACCATTCTGCCTCAGTTTTACTCCTTAATGACCAGAACAGTATGATTGGTGCTCAAATCCTCCGCTCTAAAGAAAAAGGTGTCATAGAAGGGGATAATTATAGATTCGGTAAATTAAAATATTTACCTTATGATGCAAATGTAGTTAAAAATGATATTGTGATTACTTCAGGAGACGGTGAAGTTTTTCAAAAAGGATTATTTATTGGTTATGTGGTGCATGTGGGATTGAAAGACCGCGGGCTATTCCGTGAAGTGGATATCCTACCATTCGTTAAATTTTCTAAGTTGGAAGAGGTTCTGGTACTTATAAATAAAGAATCCTCTTCTACCACGGAGCAGGGGAGAAGATAAGAAGATGGGAGGATGAGAAATCTCATCCTCCCATCCTCCCGTCTTCTCACTTTCCCACTTTCCAAGAGGGAGTTATCAAGTGTACTGGGTAATCTGGTTAGGAATAATCATCTTATCTTTAGTCGTCCAAACGGTTTGTGGTAATATTTTAACTGTTTATGAAATAAAACCTGATTTACTACTGGTCATCATCATTATTTTCTCCTTTAAACACTCAACATTCGAATCAGGATTAATAGGTTTTATCGCTGGAATCCTGCAAGACAGTTCTTCAGGTATTAATTTTGGAATCAATGCCTTTACAAAGTTAATTATTGGATTGATAACCAGTAATATCAAAAAAGTTTATGCAGAAAATTCGATCTCGATATCCCTGTCTATCTTTGTATTTACCCTTATCCAATCCTTATTAATCTTTGCATTTCAATCAACCATCAGTATGGTAGGAATTTCCACAATAAATAGATGCCTTTTTATCGCCCTTTATAATACCTTGCTGGGGATACTTGTCTTTCCTATAATTCGGAAGGTAAAAACAGGGTAAGAGAATTTATAGGTTATATAAGACTTATAAGTCCTATAAACAACTAACAGGAGAAGACTAATGCAAATCGAACCTACTCAAACTGAATTAGAAAAACTTCGGCAAAGACTTGTTCGATTGATTATAATTATCATTATCTTCTTTATGATATTAATTGTCAGAATGAGTTATTTGCAGATAATAAAAGGGAATTATTATCGGAAGGTATCGGAAAATAATCGTATTCGACTAATACCTATTATCTCCTCCAGAGGGATGATATATGATAGAAATGGTAAGGTGTTAGCCCAGGATGTCCCTTCATTTGATATTTCGATAATTCAATTAGGCCTTTCAGAGCAGGAGATATTACAAACCCTGATTAAGTTAAAAAAGATAGTGGAGATTGATTTAGAAGAGGTCAAGAAGAAAATTTTAGCTAAAAAAAACCGTCCATTTGAGCCGATGATAATTATTCCGGATGTTGACCGTCAGACTTTAACTAAAGTAGCTGAGCGAACCACAGAGTTGCCGGGTATTATTATTCAGGTTAATCCAAAACGATATTATCCTTATGGAACTATAACTGCCCATACATTAGGTTATTTGGGTGAAATCAGCCGGGAAGAATTGGTTAAAAAACACGCTGAAGGATATAAATATGGTGATTCGATTGGTAAATCAGGGATAGAGGAATATTATGATATATTTTTAAGGGGAAAAGATGGAGGAAAGCAAATCGAGGTTGATGCGAGAGGGCGACAATTGCAGGTTTTAGGTGATATGGAGCCTATACCGGGTAATAATTTAGTCTTAACCCTTGACCGTCAATTACAGGAGATAGCAAGTGATGCCCTTGGTGAGAGGTCAGGGGCAATTGTCATTATGAATCCTACTAATGGTGAAATATTAGCCATGGTGAGTAAACCGAGTTTTGACCCGAATATCTTCTTAAGACATATGACCGCTGAACAGGCTAAAAGGATATTCGCCGATAAACGCTATCCATTATTTAATCGTGATATTCAAGCACTATATCCCCCGGGTTCTGTTTTTAAGGTTGTTGTGGCCGCCTGCGCCTTAGAGAATGAAATTATAAAAGAGGCCACTACATATTCCTGTGGTGGTATATATTGGCTGGGAAATCAAAGATTTATTTGCTATCATCGAGAAAAACACGGTAATATGAATATTATAGATGCCCTGGCTCATTCCTGTAATATCTTTTTCTATCAAGTAGGTTATAAGTTAGGTGCCGATAAAATCTCAAAGTTTGCTATGGAGATGGGGTTAGGCGCTAAGACAGGGATTGACCTTCCCTCCGAAGCCTCAGGTTTAATCCCTACGCGTGATTGGAAAAAGAAAAGATATGGAAAATCATGGTATGGTGGAGATACACTTATTCTGAGTATTGGCCAGGGATTTGTTTTGACTACCCCATTACAGTTATCTCATATCATGAGTGTCATTGTCAATGGAGGACATGTCTATACCCCGCGATTAGCTAAACGAATGATAGATTCCTCTGGAAATATAAAGGTGTTCAATCCTTGGGTAAAGAAAATCATATCTTTATCACAGCAGACTCAAAAGGTGCTATTTGAAGGATTAGAGAGTGTGGTGATTAATGGTACCGGGCGAAATGCATATTTACCAAATCTTAGGGTAGCCGGCAAAACAGGTACGGTGCAAAATCCTACCGGAGAAGACCATGCCTTATTCTTGTGCTTTGCCCCAGTGGAATCCCCTAAGGTAGTTATTTCGGTTGTTGTCGAACATGGAGGTAAAGGTGGAATAGAGGCTGTCCCGGTAGCCCGAAGAATTTTAGAACAAATAGATTGGTCGATGTTTAAAGAAGAAGAGAAAGAGGAGTAACGGTGAGAATGATTTTCGATTTTGGATTTTGGATTTTCGATTGAATGGGGAATTTTAATTCTTTCAATCCAAAATCGAAAATCCAAAATTCCAAAGATTCCTCAATCCAAAATCGAAAATCCAAAATCGAAAATCCAAAATTCCAAAGATTCCTCAATCCAAAATCGAAAATCCAAAATCGAAAATCCAAAATTCCAAAGATTCCTCAATCCAAAATCGAAAATCCAAAATCGAAAATCCAAAATTCCAAAGATTCCTCAATCCAAAATCGAAAAT
>JASEHU010000105.1 GCA_030018635.1 bacterium | reverse complement strand
TTCCTTTGATTCATTATATCATTACCTTTTTGTAACATACTTATCCAGATTAGAATTATACAGAATTTATTGGTTTTTGTCAACCTTTACTTGATTTTGACGATACACAGACATTCTTGCCTGCAGTCTGTGCTGCTGTCCCCACAACAAACATGCGATATACTCCTGCCAGAGGAGCTTTCTCTGCCAGAGGAGCTTCCTCGTTTAGACAATTCGATAACCTTGATTTCATCAAGAGTAATTTGAAGGCAGCAAAATTCAAGTATTTACTCTCATTTTACATTTTTCATTACAGTTCCCTATTATCCTTTTCAAAAAGATTCACAAATATATTTACTATCTTTGGGTCAAATTGTGTTCCGGCACAATCCTTTATTCTTTTTATTGCCTCATCAGAACCCAAGCTTGTACGATAAGAGCGGTCTGATGTCATAGCATCATAGGCATCAGCTACGGATATAATTTTGGCTATCAATGGGATATCCTCTCCTTTTAGTTTATCGGGATAACCACCTCCTTCAAACCTCTCGTGATGATGTCGCATACCAGGGATGATAGCTGTAAGTTCTTTTATATGCTCTAATATTTTGCTCCCTTTTAACGGATGCCTCTTAATCTCTTCAAATTCTTCATCAGTTAATCCACTCGGTTTATGGAGAATTTCATCAGGAAGCCCAATCTTACCTATATCATGTAGCATCGCTGCCAGCTGAATATCCTCTTTTTCCTTTAAACTACACCCCAATTCTTCAGCAATGGCTAATGAATACTGTGCTACCCGTTCAGAATGTCCATAGGTATAGGGGTCTTTAGCATCTATAGTAGATGCTAAAGCCTTGACTGTGTTGAAGAAAAATTGTTTAATCTGACTGAATAATCGTGCATTCTCAATTGATACTGCTATTTGAGAAGTTAATATAGAAATGATATTCAGGTCATCATGGGTCAATTCTTTGTTAGTTAGGTGATTGTAAAGATTAACTACTCCAATTATCTCCTCCTTCCCCATAAGCGGAATGGATAAAACAGACTTGACATTAGCTCCTAACCCATCACCTAAGTCTTGAAATTTTTCTGTCTCATTAGAAAAGAATGGTTTACCTTCTTTGATTATCCTGGTTAAGAATTCTTCATGAGTGTCTATTTTCTTTGAAGGGTCTTTAATCTCATCAAAATCTTTTATCACTTCCACCATTAATTCTGAGATATCCTTATTCACCAACATTATTGAGCCTTTTTCCATCTCTGCAATCTCAAGCAGCATATTGATGGCAATATCTAATAATTCCTTCATTTCCAAGGTAGAACCTATTAACTTAGTCGCATAGTTTATGGCATAAAAGGTGAAATTTTTATCCTCCAAGTTTTTTGTGGCTTCTGTAGTCTTCTTCTGCAAAGCGATAAGTAATCTATTTAATGCATCTATTAACTCCTCAATCTCTCCTTCGGACTGCATTTCTATTGGTTTGATATTATCTGGTGAGATAGAATTTATAGCATTAATTAATTCCTTGATTGACATAGCAACTCCTTATTGTTATTATACTTATGCAATGAGATTTAATCCGCAGATTTCACAGATTACACAGATTTTTTAATCTTTTTTCATCTGCGTAATCTGTGAAATCTGCGGATCTGCAAGTTATCTACCGATATTATGTTCCTAACGGAACTTGAGAAAGGTAAATGTGGGATGTATTCTGAAAGATACTAATCATTCCGAACAGTATTGTATTATATCTTTAAAACTACCAATGTCAAGTCGTCAAACTGAGGTTGGTTACTGCTGAAAGTAACAATTTCCTGTTGAATTTCCTCAATAATTTTCTGTGCCGGCATGTCCTGGTTTTGCTTGATTACCTTAATAAACCTTTCTTCCCCAAATTCTTCCTTCTTATCGTTAATAGCTTCAATCACACCATCGGTGTAAAAAGCTATAATGCTGCCCTTATCCAGAAATATCTCCTTTTCTTCCAGGTCAATATCTGATGTAACTCCTAACGCAATTCCTATCCCTTCTAACATTGCAACTTCACCATTGGCTGTTTTGATTAATAAAGGGGGATTATGTCCGGCATTCGTATAGGTTAAACTCCTCTTTTTTGTATCCAGGATGGCATAAAATAATGTAACAAACATGTTGCTTGTTTCGGATTCTTCTGTCAGGAATGCATTTGCTTTGCATATCGCTTCAGAGGCAGCGGGATTATTTATAGTATTGATTCGAATTATGGTTCTTGATAGTGCCATAAATAATGCTGCGGGAATACCTTTCCCAGAAACATCTGCTATTACCAACCCCCACTTATCTTCTGTGATAGGGATAAAATCATAAAAATCTCCTCCTACTTCCTTTGCCGGGATATTAATCGCTGCAAGCTCGAATCCTTCTATTTGAGGAATAACTTGAGGAAGAAAACTTTGTTGAATATCCCTTGCAATCTCTAACTCTTTCTGTAGTCGTTCTCTTTCAGCATGGGTGCGCTGTAATTCCTCCACTTGTTCCTTTACCCGTTGCTCCAGGGTAGTGTTGATATCGGTTAATTCATCGTATAGATGCTTTATGCGGAGCAATGACTTTACCCTGGCTAAGACCTCAGCCCGGTCTATCGGTTTAGTCAAAAAATCGTCTGCTCCTGCCTCAAGTCCTTTTATCCTATCTTCCTTCTCTCTTAATGCAGTTACCATCACCACCGGGATAATGGCTGTCTCCTTTTTCTCCTTTAATCGTCTGCAAACTTCATACCCATCTATGCGTGGCATCATTATATCTAACAGGATTATATCCGGAGGCTCATGGCTAACCTTTTCCAATGCCTCTTCTCCACTACAAGCCATAGTTATATCATAATTGGTGACCAAAATAGCCTCAAGCATTTCCCTATTAAACTCCTCATCATCAACGACCAAAACCTTTGCTCGCATTAATTCACCTCCAAATTCTTGTAATCGTTCAGGTGTAACTTAAGGGAAAAGGGGAAAGTTAAGAAAAAAGGGAAAAGAAATATTAAAGAATTTCATTTCAAATTTAAGTGAAGCTACGCAATTACACAGAAAGGAAACTTTCAAATTCCATACATTAAAATAAATTTCTAAATTTTCCATTATTTCCCCTTTTCCCTTCATTGCACCTTAAATGGTTACAAATTCTTTTTCCTTTCTCTTTCTTAACCTCAACCTTCTTTTATCTAATTGTTGATACCCAACAACTATTTGGTATTATCCACAATGACATCGAGCACTTTTTCATTTGATTGATTACCAACAGCATCTACTGCCCGAAATCCAATCCAATGGATACCTTCTTGAGAGATCGAAAATGCCTCAGTGTATCTCTTCCACTCCTCATTATCTATTTTGTATAACACATCTTTCACAGCAGAGGCATCATCAATGGCTATTAATGAAAATTTGGTCTGCGGATGAACAAAACTGCCTGATTTCAAATCTATATCAATCTTTATTTCCTGTGGTGTCCTATCTACAATGACATTAACTACCTTCTCCATTTTCAAAGTTTTTGGCTTGCGTCGCCAGTTGACGGTCAAGCAGGCTTGAGGCGACTGCAATGAGCGTCAAAGCGGCGTTAGCTGCGATTTCTGGATAGGTGGACGAAGTAGACGGAATGGACTGTCCACAAAGTCCATTTTGTCCATTCCGTCCACTTTGTCCACACTTTTCATGAATTTCACGCACCCATTTATATGCACTCCAATAAAAAAATTGACATAAAGATAATAGTAGCCCAACATTCTATGTTGGCATTAGATGTACCAGGATAGAATACTGGGCTACTATTTCAGCATTTCTCGGCCGTCGGGCAATCAGTTGCGTCCGGCGATGGTCACTTTGCTCCCACAGCGGCAAACCACGGTGGCGAAGAAAATCCTCATAATCCAATCGCAATTCCTCCAGACTGGCCCGAGCGACATTCGTCAATTTCAACTCAGTCTTTTTGGAAGTACCAGACGCCTGGCTACTTTCTGCAATATTCTGCACACCAGACCGTGTTGCCTGAACCATCTGATCTCGCGTTCGGCTCCATCGGTCGATGTAGCGGTCACAAAACCGTACTGTCACATCATAAACCAACTGTGCAATTTGAAAGCTCTTTAATTTCCGATAGCCACCGTGCTTCGGAATCAGTTTTTCTGCATTGCTTTGTCCACAGTGTTCGCGTCCATCCTGTCTACAATGGACACTCATATCCCCGCGACTCCTTTTCCATTTTTGGTTGCCGTGGTATGGTAAAAGTAAAGGTACTCCCCTTGCCCGGCTCACTCTCTAACCATATTTTCCCTCCATGTAGTTCTATCAGCTTTTTAGTTAGGGGGAGACCAAGCCCTGTGCCTGCACATTGCCTGGCATAGGCACTATCTATCTGTTCGAATTCCTCAAAAACCTTTTCGTAATGCTCCCTGGCAATACCAATACCAGTATCTTGGACAGATATTTGAACCTTCTCATCTACTAATCCTGCATTTACATTTACCGTTCCTCCTTCAGGGGTGAATTTGATAGCATTGGAGAGTAAATTATATATTATCTGTTTAAACCGGACAGGGTCTGCGTTTATAGTCGAAATATATTCAATTTTAAACTCAAGCAAAAGATTCTTTTTTGAGGCTAAGGTTTTGACTAATGTTTCACATTCACTTAATGACCCTTTCAGAGCAAATTCTTCGATATTAATGACTCTGTTGATTTAGTCAATTTTTGCGAGACCATCATACCACATATTGTGCTTCATGTAAACCGAACAACCATATAATGTATACCTAAGATGCCAAACGGTAGTAAATCAACAGAGTCATTAATAATCCTTTCTTTTTTTGTTTTTTAGCTTTTCCCATTGGCTTTCTGAATCTCCCATCTATTTCATTTTGTAACCGTTCAGGGTGTAATGAAGGGAAAATGGAAAAGTTGGAAAAAGGAGAAAAATATTTATTCTTTTATTGAAGAGTTTAGTATTTCTATTTCTTCCTTTTTTCTTTTCCCCTATTTCTCCTTTTTCCCTTATTTCCACCTGAACGGTTACATTTTTATATTCTCAAAAACCCAGCCACACTCTTAGCAAATTCCTTAGCGTTGATAGGTTTAGTGAGATATCCATCGCAGCCTGCTGCCTCTATCTTCTCCTTATCGCCTGCCATTGCATAAGCGGTGAGAGCCACAATGGGGGTATCTTTATTCATAGAGTCCTCCTTGATTATCTTTGTGGCAGAAAGTCCATCCATCCCGGGAAGTTGAACATCCATCAGAACAAGGTCAAACTTTTCTTGTCTGGCTTGTGCTATTGCCTCATCGGCATCAGTTGCCTCAAAGATAATATACCCGGCTACCTCAAGCAGGTCTTTGGCTAACTCCATATTCAATGGTTCATCATCGACAATCAGAATCTTTTCTTTTGTCATATTTACCTCCATATTTTAACCTGAAATCGGCAAGTAAATGGAATGAATGCAGACCAGGATTCTATCCTGGCTATACTTAGCCAATGATTTCGCTGTCTGAAGTTTTTCAACATAGAATGTTGGGCTACATCCGGCATTTACAGGGATAAGCATTACCAGTATTTGAGTACTTGCCGATTCCATGTTCAATTTTCCTTCATTCACTATATTTTCTCAATCCGCTTGAGATTTCTCAGCAAGTCTTCTTTAGAGAATTTCCCTTTCTCCAGTATAGAGACAATATTGTTGTTTAACAATCTCATATCTTCTTCAGTGATGTCTTTACCTGTGCAAATAATTACAGGAACATCTTTTACCCTTGAATCCATCTTTAATCTCCGAACTACTTCAAACCCACTCGCACCAGGCATCATAAGGTCAAGAATGATGGCATCAGGATGTTTCTTGATAGCCATTTCTATTCCCTCTTTGCCTCCACAAGCCTTGACAATCTCAAATCCTTCTGGTTCTAAGATTGATGTCAAAAGTTCAATATCCTTTTGTTCATCATCTACCAGAAGAATACTAATAGGTTTCTCTTTTATTTTCGTCATAAAACTATGTTTTTCTAACCTGAGGATTAACTCATTTCTGTCTACGGGCTTTATCAAATAATCGTCTGTCCCAAGGCTCAATCCTAATTCTTTATTATCCACCATAGAGATGATGATGACAGGAATATCTTTGGTTTCAGGAAGGTTTTTTAATTCCTTAAGCACCTCAAATCCACCCTTCCTGGGAAGAATGACATCAAGGGTAATCGCATAAGGCTTGATCTCTTTTGCTTTCTTTATGGCCTCTTCTCCATCAATAGCATAGTCCACCTGATACCCTCCTTCCTCAAGATAAACAGTCAGAAGCTCCCTGGCTTGCTTTTCATCTTCCACAACTAAGACAACAGGGCTTTCTTCTTTTCCTTTTGGTGTTAAAATTTCCTTTTCTTCTGATACCTGATATCTAATATCTGATACTTGATGAGGTATGGTGAAGGTAAAGGTGCTTCCCTTTCCTAATTCGCTTTTCAGCCAGATTCTTCCTCCATGCAATTCCACTAACTTCTTAGTTAAAGGAAGTCCAAGCCCTGTGCCTTGATACTGCTTGGCATAAGAGCTATCTATCTGACGAAATTCCTCAAATACCTTTTCATGGTCATTTTCATGAATCCCGATACCGGTATCATGGACAGAAATTTGCACCATTTCATCTATTAATTTTGCCTCTATATTTATCCTTCCGTTTTCAAGGGTAAACTTGATGGCATTAGAAAGGAGGTTATACATTATCTGCTTGAACCTTACCTGGTCTGCATTTATAGTAGAGATGTCTTCAACCTTAACCTCAACCCAAGTTCGCGATTCAAAAAGTTAAATTATTGACTATCAAGAGGTTATGAATTTCAAAAATCTGATTTTGACACTACAGATTTTTTAGTGTCCCTATAGAATTGTTTTTGTTGTTTTTCCAGGTTGGGAAGGTAAATTCAAGGCATCATATATTTTTTTATGAGATAATTCAGCTTGGCAAGATTTTCTTATGTAAACCATCTTGCCATCCTTTGTTTTCATATTTGTTGTGATTCGGACATGATTAGAGAGAATGTCGCGAATAGTGTTCCATTTGGAATGTATCCCTTTTTGTCGCAGTTTGAAGCGAATAGTGTGTAAGATATGGTAAGCAAGGACTGTAA
>JASEHU010000104.1 GCA_030018635.1 bacterium | reverse complement strand
TGAGGTTTATTCTGACTCCTGGATTCTGACTCCTGGATTCTATCATAGATACCCCTCATATCAAATGGAATGACCCACTACCAAAAGTTCCGAGATATAGGGTTTATTTTATGATGACTAAGATTAAAGAGATATTAAAAAAAAGTAAGTTTTTGATTGAATGGTATGATAGATTAAAATATAGTGCAGGTTTTATAAGAGAAAGAATAATATTTATTTATGATAGATTAAAAGAAAAATTATTTCCTGAATCAGAGATAAATAAAATCCTGTTTATCCGCACCGCTGGGTTAGGAGATATAATCAGATTACAAGTAATAGTTGATAAGGTTAAAGAAAAATACCCAGAGGCTAAAATTTCTTATTTCACATCAAAACCTATGGTTCCTCTTTTAAAATTGTATCCTACAATTGATAAAATTTATACTGAAGAAGAAATAAACCCTCTTCTTGAAGAAAAATTTGATTTAGTGATTAGTACTCAATATAGTGATGATTCAGGATTATTAAAAGGGTTGCTTCAGAAAATTAAAGCTAAGGAAATAAGAGGGACTCGGCTTACTCCCAATGAAAATAGGGTTCTTTACTGGAGAACATGGATGGAAAAATGGGCCAGGATAGTGAATGTCCCATACAGATTGAAAGATGCAGAAAAGGTATATCTTCCTTTATCGGAGGAGTTGATTGCCAAAACTCCTGCTGTTTTTCAAAAAGAAGGACTGGAACCACAAAAACAATATATTGGGATTTGTTTAGGCGGAGAGGATGCCTTAAAAGGGAATAAATGGTGTAGGAATTTCTCTATAAAATTTTTAAGTGAATTGATTGAGTTTTTAATACCGATGTATTCTGTTATCTTAACGGGCAAAAGCAGTGATAGGGAGGAAAGAGAAAAAAAGGAATTATTTGCTCTTAAAGATAAATTTCCTGAATTGATATTCTTGATTGATAAATTAACCTTAGAGGAATTAGTTGTAATCATTGATAGGTGCTCTTGCTATATTTCATCTGATACCGGTCCTATGCATTTAGCCCTGGCACTAAAAGTGCCTTTAATAGCCTTATTTGGACATATTACAGGCTTTGAATATATCTCTCCCAAGAAAAAAGGGGACGGTTGGATTATAATAAATAGTCTAAAAGAATGTGTTCCTTGTCAAGGTAGAATCAAAGATTACTGTTTTGTAAAAAAAAGAGCGCTTTGTATGGAGGAACTCCCTCTTCAAGAGATAAAAGAAGCTGTCAAGTTTTTTATGGGTTAAAAACAGGAGAGGATACATATTTTGGATACTAAAGAAAAGATTATCCGTAATACTTTGGTAAATAGTGTAGGGAAATTTTGGCATATATTTATTTCATTAGTTCTTTTTCCTTTTATTGTTCATAAAATAGGAATTGCTGCCGCTGGAATATGGTTATTGGTTTTAAGCTTGAGTGAGTATTTTACACTTTTTGACCGAGGAGTAGACCCATCTATTGTTAAATATGTAGCTGAATACAACGCCATAGATGATAAAAAGAAAATAAATGAAATTATTAGCAATGCATTCTTTATCCTTTTGGGAATTGGGTGTATCGTTACCTTGATTGTATTTATAATAGGGAAATTTTTTATTACCTGCTTTAACATTCCAGAGGAACTGCTTGATGAGGCAAGAATATCCGTATATATTACAGCTATAGGACTATTTTTTATATTTCCATTGAAAATTTTCAATGGAATATTACGAGGACTTCAAAGATATGATATAAGTAATTCAGCCTGGGTTGTTACCTCAACCTTACAGGCAATTTTAATTATTTCCTTCCTTTCGATGGGTTATGGATTGGTCACTTTAATATTAATTAATAATATATGTAGTTTAATTGCCCTTTTGATTATGAAATATTACACCCAAAGGTTACTTCCTTTTGTCAGGATAACTTTATCGAAATTGACCAAAGAGATGACGCGAAGAGTGATTACCTTTAGCCTCATTATGTTTGGCATTCAAATTTGCCTTATTTCCCTATCTAATGTCAATCGGATAGTAATTGGACTATTTTTAACTGTTGAAGCAATAACTTATTTTTCAGGGGCTTTTAGAATCTGTCAGGGAGTAATGGAAATTCCTCTGTTACTTACTTTGGGAATTATACCGGCAACATCAGAACTTGAAGCAAAGATGAAACTCGAAGAAATCAAAAAATTATTTATTAGAGCAACTAAATATACACTCGCTTTATTTTTACCAATAGGTATCTGGGGAATAATAATGGCAAACTCAATTCTCGAGTTCTGGATTAACCGTTCGTTTGCCCAATATGGAATTATAGCTCAGATACTTATTATTTACTTATTTTTTTATATGAATCAGACGATAGCCCATCAAATTTTAATTGCTACAAATAGGATTAAGTTCATTTTATGGTATTATATCGGGGTGGCCATATTGAATCTATTACTATCCATAATTCTTGTTAAAAAAATGGGATTAATTGGAGTAGCCTTAGGGACCACAATACCTTTTATTCTCTTAGAGGCATTTTTTATGAACTATATATTTAAGGTGTTAGGGGTAGGGTTAAAAGAGTATTTTAAAAAGGTCATACTCAAGACATACCCTTTGAGTATAGTGGTAATAGTTATCTTATATCTCATAAATGATTTTTATCCCCCCAATAATCTAATTCAAATTGGTTTATATGGGATATTTGTTTTGGGGGTTTATCTATTATTGTTTTATCTGTTTGGATTAGAAAACAACGAAAAAGATGATATAAAAAGTTTTACTTTTAAAATGGTACAATTTTTAAAAGTTAGAGCATTGCTAAATAAAAGAGGGATATTGTGAAATTAAAAATTTTTTCTTTTCAACAAATAAATTGGTCTGATAAAGAGTTTTTATCAGCCTGTATAATTGCGTTATCTATCATGGCCTCTTTGGCTGTTGGGTTAATGATTTTACAGTTACCTCTGCGTAACTCTTTATTAATAGTCATGGGAATATGTGGGTGTATAATAATTTTTATCAAACCGGTTTCGGGATTATTAATTGGGATTCTATTTTATTATTTTTTTGGGAGTGGAATTCAATATGTAACTGGCACCTGGAATTTACGCATAATATTTTGGATAACATTAGCCACTGGAATATCCTGGTTACTATATATGATGGTTCAGAAAAGATACCGGTTTGTCAAGTGTCCGCAGAATTTTGCCCTTCTTGGATTATTAATAAGTATGTATTATTCAACTTTCTATGCTGGGGATACGGTAGCATGCTTAGAATTCTGTCATGGAATTGGGAAGATGTTAATATTTTATCTCTTGCTTATTAATTTAATAGAATCTTTTCGTTTTTTTAATCTGACCTATTGGGCAATTGGATTGGGGGGCGGAGGTTTGAGTCTTTTAGGGATAAAATATTCTATAGGTACAGGCATGTCTCGAGTTGAATTAGGAGGTGGAACACAACTTGGAGGTTCTAACGAACTTGCAGGTATGTTAATCATGATTCTTCCCTTCTTCTTTTATAAGATATTTAGCCATAAAATATTAGAAAAATCAATGGCTCTTTCTTTCTTTTTTTCTACACTTTTTTGTATAATCCTTACCGGGTCAAGAGGTGGGACTCTTGGTCTTTTGGTGGTTTTAATCCTATTTTGTATAAGAACACAACAAAGATTAAAATCACTAACGATATTAGGAATTATTGTCATATTATGTATAATTTTTACTCCAGCAACATATTGGGAGAGAATGAGTACCATTAATGAGTATCAAGCAGATGGTTCTGCTATGTCTCGGATAGAACTGTGGAAATTTGCACTTAATATATGGAAGTCGCATCCTTTTGAAGGTATAGGACAGGAAAATTTTCGACTCATCTCCCCGGGAAGACTTGTAGTTCATAATACTTATTTAACATTATTAGTTGAAGGTGGCCTCCAGGCTTTATTTTTTTATCTATTAGCGATATTTTTAAGCTTTAGAGATATACGGTTTATAATAAGACATTCTCCTCAAGAATTTGAGGGATTGCATATTCATAATTTAGCCTCTTCCCTTGGAATTGGATTGTCTGGATTTCTTGTTAGTGCCCTTTTTGGCAGTAAAGTTGCCCTGGAACCTCTCTATTGGTTTTTGGGATTAATAGTAGCGTTAAAACAGATTGTTAAAACTAATAAAAATTTAATAAAGTCAGGAACTTCGGCATTAATTTAATAAACTTGCTATCTGAATGTGTCTGGTGTCAGATTGTGTGAAAACTCTCAATCCATCAACCAAGTTCGGACTTCCAACTTTTCGGATAGGCTTTTAGGACATATTGAATGTAGAATATTGAATGTAGAATGTAGAATTATGAAGTTTTAGTATTTTTCCTGCTTTCTTTCTACATTCTACATTCAATATTCTACATTCTACATTTTAACTGTATTCTCGTAAGATTAAAATGACTTTTCACACAGTCTGATGTCTGGTGTCTGGTGCCTGACTACCAGACCACCAGAACGGTTACCTTGCAATTATCAGAGATAGCGTTTTCGACAGCTGTGACGGACTTCCTGAAAGTAGAGTGTGTCTAGTATTTTATAAAAGGAGCAGAAGGTGGGAAAAATTTCTATTATGCATGTAGTTCATGGATTTGGGTTAGGAGGAATGGAAAATGGTCTGGTAAATTTAATAAATGGAGTGGATTCAAATATCTTCGATTTTTCAATATGTTGTTTATCAAAATCAGGGGAGTCTGCAAAAAGAATTAAAAGAAACGATGTGCAGATTTTCGAATTTCATAAAAAGGATAGACATGAATACTTTCTATGTATGAAACTAAGTAGACTTTTTCAGCAAGAAAGGGTTCAAATAGTTCATACACATAATTGGGGAACATTATTTGACGGAGTAGTTGGGGCAAAGATTGCCCGAGTTCCTATAATTATTCATGGTGAACATGGATTATGGTATGAGGATATCTTGCAGGTCAAAAAGAGAAGACTCCTGACCCAAAAATTAATCTTTAATTTCACATCGCAGATTGTTACTGTTTGTGAAGATTTAAAAAGGACATTAACTAAATTGACAGGAATTAAGGAAGAAAAGGTAATCTGTATCCCTAATGGCGTGGAGTTTCAACGATTTGATGTTGAGATAGACAGGGATAGTAAAAGGCGGGAAATTGGCCTTCAGAAAAATGATATTGTCGTAGGGATAATTGGAAGTTTAGACCCGATAAAAGACCATAAAACCTTTCTGTCTGCTGGAGTGGAAATTATTAAAGAATTCCCCAAGGCAAGATTCCTTATTATTGGTGATGGATTATTAAAAAAAGAGCTTTTAGCCTTATCAGAAAAAATAGGATTAAGTAAAAGAGTTCTTTTTTTAGGACAACGAGATGATATTCCTGAACTTTTAAAGATTATGGATGTCTTTGTGTCATCATCTTTAAGGGAAGGAATGTCAAATACAATTTTAGAGGCAATGTCTGTTGGACGCCCTGTTGTAGCTACAAAAGTGGGGGGGACCCCAGAGATAGTTGAAGATGGAAAGACTGGATTCCTGGTCTGTCCTGCAAATCCTGAAGAACTTGCAGAAGGAATTATAAAAGTTCTTAAAAATCCTCAACAATCTAAGGATATGAGCAGGGCAGGACAAGAAAGGGTAAGAGAAAAATTTAGTCTTGATAAAATGATAATAGCCTATGAGAATTTATATAAGGGATTTAGGTAACCGTTCAGCCTATGTATTTAGGAATATCCAAAGGGAGATAAATTCATTTTAAGAGGCTTGCCTCGTTATTGCAAATTTAACATTTTAAATTTAAAATTTGCAATTTAAAATGTTAAATTTGCAATGATTTATCTTCTTTTCGGACACTACCTGAACGCTTACAGGGATTAAGTAGATAAGTGAAAGAGGCAGACAAATGAAAGTTTTAATACTTACAGGTTTATTTCCCAATAATCAACAGCCTAATCTGGGGATATTTGTGAAGGAACAGGTTGTGGCTTTAAACAAATTTTGTTCTTTGAAGGTAGTTGCGCCAGTGCCTTATTTTCCTCCATGGAAAATAACCAAAAAATGGTATAAATTTTCTCAAATCTACAAAAAAGAAATTCAAGAAGGAATAGAAATATTTCATCCACGGTGGTTTATTATCCCTAAGATTGGAATGAGTTTTTATGGTCTGTCTTACTTTCTCTGTATATTATGGATGATAAAAAAGATTCAAAAAGAATTTGAATTCGATTTGATTAATGTACATTTTTTATATCCGGATGGTTTTGCAGGGATATTAATTAGAAAGTTCCTTCATAAACCAGTGATTATTACCGTTCATGGAAGTGATGTTAATCTATACTTTAAATACCCTGTTATTCGGTTTTTAAATACTTATGCGAGTAAAAATGCTGATGGGATTATTACAGTAGCCTCGTCTTTGAAAGATAAATTGATTGAAGCTGGGGTACCGGGAGAAAAAATAACTGTTATCTTAAATGGACTGGATACTAATAAATTTCACCATTTGCCTAAGAATGAAATGCGTAAAGAACTTAATTTGCCACTTGACAGACAAATCCTTTTGTCAATTGGGAATTTAATTGAAATAAAAGGATTCCATTATTTAATAAAGGCTATTTCGGAAATTAAAAAGAGAGGAACTCCACTCTTATCGATAATTATAGGTGAAGGAGAATATAAAAAACTACTTCAAAAATTAATTGATGATTTAGGGCTTGGGTCATATGTCTGGTTGATTGGAAGTAAACTTAAGGATGAACTCCCTAAATGGTATAATGCCGCAGATCTATTTTGTCTGAGTAGTTTAAGTGAAGGATGTCCACTTGTTCTTTTAGAATCTTTATCTTGTGGAACTCCAGTAGTTGCTACTGATGTAGGTGGATGTTCAGAAATTATTTCTCCAGATAGTGGTATTTTAGTAAAGCCTGGAGATATTACAGAATTAATGAACGGTATTTTAAAAGGATTTGAGACAAAATGGGATATGGATAAAGTGATTAATACTGTTGAAAGAAACAGGTGGGAGAGGGTTATAGAGAATATAGTTTCAAAATTTAATTCAGTTCTGTATAGAAACTGACCGGAAATTCGGTGGTGTCCTATTATAGCTTAATTATAGTGAGGCATCTAAAAAAGTATAAA
>JASEHU010000103.1 GCA_030018635.1 bacterium | reverse complement strand
TAAAATAGATATAGGGATGGTAATAGTAGATGAGGATGATGTGTATCGTGAAGAAAAAGGTACTATTTCTGATAAAATTTTCTCTAAGAACCAGAGTAGCTTAATGTTAGAGGATGAGGAAAAGGAGGAAGAAAATATAGCTCCTCTTGCTTATTTAATCATTAATATACCTCAATCTTCCAGGGTTTCAAATTATCAAAGGACATTGGAACAGATAATGAGTTGTATAAGTATAGATGGAGTAGAGTTAAAAGATGCGGATGAAAATGTTATAGGAGTACAAATAGATAAGGGGAATATCACCAAGGTTCAACCTGAGTTAAATCTTGATAAAGTCTATTGCTATCCCAATCCGACAAAGGAAGGGTGGATAAAATTTGCTAAATTAACTCAAACGGTAAAAGTAAGGATTTTCAATATAGCCGGAGAATTGATTTACGAAAGAGAACATCCAACTAATGGTGAATGGGAATGGCAATGTATAGACAATAATGGTAAAAAAGTAGCCAGTGGTATTTATATCTATATCCTGAAAGACCCTGTAAGTGGTAGTATGAAGAAAGGGAAACTCGGGATAGTTAGATAATTGGGGATAGTTCACTTTAGTGTGAAAGAGTGCGGTTTAACGGTTATAACCAGATCCTCTTTTTGCCCTGACTTTCTTCCCAAACAAGTTTGGGCTTCCATATTCATCTTGATTAAAACATTATCTACCCTTAACCCACCTTTTTCAATAAACCTATTTACCATCTTGTCCCCGAATCGTACCTTAAAAAGAAGAACCCTGAAAATTTACTCTTTAGAACTGCTCCCTACAAAAAACACTTGCATTTAACTAAATGCTATGGTATAATTCTATTATCAGAAGTTAGAAGTTAGAAGTTAGAAGTTGGAAGTTAGAGGTTAGAAGGGAGAAGAACCCCTCCAACTTCTAACCTCTAACTTTTAATTTCTGATACTTGAACGCTTACAAACAGAGGAATTATATTAATGATTAAACGATATTTGTTCTTAATTTTGTTTATACCTCTTAATGTTTGGGCAGGTGAACTATTAGAAAAAAAATTAGTTATAGACAAGGAGAAGATGACATCTTCTGCCCAGCGAACACCTGCTTATACTCAGTCTACCCCTGTTGAAAAGACCTTTACCTCCCCATATCAATCTCTATCCCAGGGAGATACCAGTCTGCTTAAACCTATTTCTCAGAAAGAAGAAAAAATGGAGGAAATGCCAAAAATCCAATTTCAGGTAGTTATATCTTATGAACCCAGATTAGAATTTGATGAAGACCTCTATCATGAAATTCAACGCGAAATAGAGAAGATAGCCAGACTTGAGAAAAAGGAGTTGGAAGAAAGAAAAGCCAGAATCCTTTTTGAAAAGCAAAGACTTGTTGAGGAGGAAGAAACAAAAATCAAGGAATTAAAGGTAAAAATAGCTAAGGAAGAAAAAGAAAGATTTGAGGAAAAGATAGGATTGATAGATGAGGAGATTGAGCAAGAACTTGTCCGCAGAAAACAAAAATTGGAAGAAGAAAAAAGGATTAAGGAATTAGCGGCTAGAAAACTTGAGGAGGAAGAACGGATAAAGGAGGAAGAGAAGAAAAAGATTTTAGAAGCCCAAAGAAAGGCTGAAAAGGCTGAAATCGAAACCAGACAAAAGGCTGAGCAAGAAAGAAAGATTAAGGAATTGGAAGCTGAACGAAAAGTTGAGCAAGAAAGAAAAATTGAGGGATTAGAGGCTAAACGAAAAACAGAAGAAGAAAGAATAGCTAAACAAAAGGAACAAGAGGAACAGGTTCGACTGGCAAGGGAGAAAAAAGAGGCTGAAGAATTAAGAAAGAAGGCGTTGAAAGAGGAAGAAAAAAGGAAAAGGGAAGAGGAGGAGAAAAAATTAGCTAAATATCAAGAGGTTAATTTAGATAAAATTCTTGACCGGGAATTACCGGCCGGCTCAAGATTAACGATTGATGGGACAAAAATAATCGATATAAAGGCAGGAAATTCTCAATATCTTGATTCCAGGCGGCGTAAAAACAAGGAAAACACTGGCGGCGGATTTACCTCAGGAATTAATATACACCAGGAATTAACCGTTAGACTTCAAGGGGTGGTAAAGGAGAGAATCAATGTCAATGTTGATTATAGTGATGTTAATTCCAACAAGAAACAGAATTTTTCCATAAATTATCAAGGTGACCAAAGAGAGGTGGTTCAAAATGTAAAATTTGGCGATGTTACATTTACTGCCCCAGGAACAGAATTTGTGGGATATAATAGTCAGGTATTTGGTGTCAGTGCTGAGGCAAAGGTCGGTAATAAAATTAAATTATGGGGTATTGCCAGTAGAAGTAAAGGACTCAGGGTAACCAAAGAATTTAAGGGGGATAAAAAGACCGTAGATATTAACCGGACAGATACCTCATATACAGCACAAAAATATTACTGTCTTGCACAACCATGGCTTGTGGGTACCAATACCCCTTTTACATTAGAGGCAGTATATATTGATGATGGAAACGGTAATAATAATAACCCACCTAAATATATTGGAGAGGTTACGGCTAATGTATTTATTCCTGGTGTTGGAATGAGTAGTTATACAGGTTGTTTCGATATTCAATATGAGGGTGAGGATTATATATTTGACTCAGGTTCTGGAATTCTTACCTTTAAACAAAGTGTTGGTAGAAATTACATAGTTGGTGTAGTCTTTAAAGATAGCTTGGGTAACTATTTTCCCCCCATCGGGGAGTATTCAGGGAATAAATATAACCCTATGACCATATTGATGATTGAGCCAGGGGTAGCACGGACAGAATATGATGTCTTTGAGCAAAGGAATTACTATTACATCGGCAAAAACATCCCCACGGATACCCCGCTTGAATTAAAGATTATAGACAATGCCGGAAAAAACTATTATGATAACAAGGCCCCCTTTGGTTTAAAAGGTAATGATGAATATTACTACTTACAGATTTTTGGTCTGGATAATAATGGTGATGGGAAAATTGATAACGATAGCAATTATGATTATATTGACCATGATGCCGGTATTATAAAATTCCCGGACTCAACCCCATTTAACCTCATAGGGACAGAATCTAACCCTTTCCTGAATGCCCACCTTAACGAGTTGAAAGATGCCCTGGGGACATTATCTATTTCCTATAACCCAAGTGATACTTATGACCAACGACATAAATACACTATCCTTGGAAGTTATACAACAAAGGTAAAGAGCTATACCTTAGGCTATTTGAATATTGTTCCGGGAAGTGAGCAGATATATGTTGCTGGGAAGCTATTAACCAAGGATACGGATTATTTCATCGACTATGATACAGGTTTTTTAACCTTTATGCCGCATATAAATATTACTGAAAGTACTACCATTAAGATAGATTATGAATATACGCCTTTCATAGGCACAAAATACCAGGAAACAATAGCCGGTGTTCGGGGTGAATGGACACCAAACAATAATTTCTTGATTGGTTCTACCTTTCTGTATAAAGGTGCACCCAAATTAACAAAGGTCCCTAAAGTTGATGACCCAATGCTTGGAAATTTACAGGTAATAGGTGTAAATACCTCTGTAAAACTTAGCCCTGTCTTAAAAAACCTGTTTAATTTCAACAATAATTTACCTGTGGATATAATTATTACGGGTGAGGTAGCTAAATCATTCAAAAATAAAAATAGCTTTGACTTGGCTATAATTGACTCTATGGAAGGGGTTGAAGATGCCAGAAAAATTATCATGAGTGAAACTGCATGGCAATTAAGCAGTCTCCCTGAGACTGATTTGCCAAGGGCTAAATTATGGTATTGTAAAAATAGCGAAGGGAATTTGATGACTTCTCCTCCTCGTCGCAATATAACAGAAATATCTGGTCCCTATGATTATAAAGAAAATATAAAATGGGAAGAGGATGATACCGTAGACGAAAATGTATTACGACTTAATTATACGGAGTTTGGACCCGATTCATGGATTTCTGTAGTCCAACCTTTATCTAATGTCCCACTTGATTGGACAGACTATACACATTTAGAAATTTGGTTACGGGACCAAGACATCAACAAAATGGATGAATTGTATATTGATTTAGGTGAGGTTTCAGAAAATGCTGATGGAACCGAGAGAGAAAGACCACCTAAAAAAGAAGATAGAGATGGAAATGCTATTCTAAACAAGGATGAAGATACCGGTTGGGTATTCTCTTATTCGGATGCAACAACTCAAGTAGGGCCAGATAATAATCAACTTGATACCGAGGATCTGGATGGAAACGGTGTTTTAACTACTCAGGAGAATTGTTTTGTCCTTAAATTTAAAGAATTTACTGAAGGAACGGTTAGTATCAGGAGCCAGATAGGTGATTGGCGGTTATGGTCTATTCCTTTATCAAAGGCAGAAAAAGGCTCGCTAACCCAAACACCAAAATGGAATGCCATTAAACAGATTAGATTACGATTTAAAGGCACACAAACCAGTGCTTTTGAAGGTGAAATTCGGCTCGGTGGTATTGCCCTTGTGGGTAGTGGTCGATGGATAATTGGCACGGTTACTCCGGCAGGCAAAGGAACATTTACCGTTAGCTCAAAAAATGCTGAGGATGATTTTTATTCATCCATTAGATACAGTGAGGATTACAAAAAACTCTATCCGGATGAGGATATGAAGAGAGAAGAGGCATTAGTCCTGAAATACGAGTTAGAGCCGGCTGCTGTTGGGACGACAACCACTATGCCCTCTAAAGGTTATACCTACCGGACATTTCATACCAAGCAAAATTATAATGACTATAAGTACCTTAAATTCTGGGTTTATGGTGATAATCAAGGTGGTTTAAAACCACATGGAAAATTCTTTATCAGATTTGGACTAAATGAAAATAATTATTTTGGCTATACCCTGCCGATTAATTTCTCCGGCTGGCAATTAATAAGTGTCAATCTAAGTGATTTTAAAAATGAACTGATTAAGTTGATTGAAGAAGGGAAAAGAAAGGGCACAGCTACCCCTCCTTATAATTATACCCAACTCCCCTTTGGTTATGAGGCTAAAAACAGCCCTAATTTTGACAATATTGTGTGGATAAGTGTCGGGGTTGAAAATACCTCGACAACTCAACCAATCATGGGTGAAATTTATGTTAATGATATTCACTTAGAGGAGTCCCAGAAGGCAGAAGGATTGGCAGGAAAAATTGCCATTAATACTAAATTTAAGGATTATCTCAGCCTTGATTGGAGTGAGAAGATAATCAATAGTGAATTTGAATGTCTTGGTCGTGCACCTCAAAAGGATGAGACAAAAAGGCAGGACATCACCGTTAATTTTACTAAAATAAATTTCTTGCCGCTTAATTATCAATGGTATGAAAATATTAGTGAACTTGACCCAACTAAAGGCACAAATCTCCTTAATGATAATTCTGGTCAAACTACTGAAAAATACCAGAAGGTAACTACCGCTCTTAAACTTAAACAATTGGTTAAAAAACTCCAGAAATTCCCTGATATTACTATTAATTCCTGGGCTGACCGTAAAACAATCGATACCGATAGACGAAATAAAAAAGAAAACGAGATTTATGGGAATCTACATGGCGATACAAGTTATGTTTATAATTATACCTTCCCTAAAAAGGTATTCAAATGGATACCAACCGGTGAAGACCTTTCGCTTTCCTCCACCTATAAACATAGCGAGGATCTGGCAAAAAAGGATTACAAAATAGAAAACACAAAAAATGAAAGAATGTTGACCAGAAATCAGGATGAGGTATTAACCTTGAAGTTCACACCGATAAAGACATTAAAAGGTGCGTCTTCTCTTAAAGTCGCCCAAACAAGTAAAAAGATAACCAATATTTCCCAGGATGACACCCACTATTATCTTACCTCAAGAACCCTTGAACAGTCATTTAATCGGGTAGTCTATAGTGGTATTCCTTTTGTTAGTCCTCGATTCGATACCGGCATGAAATATGTAGAGTCATACAAAGGGACATCGACTAATAGGGCGAAGAATATTAATACTACGGCTCGTTTTGGGGTTACGACTGAGTCAGTCCTTAATCCTTTTGAATGGTTTCCTAAGGCAGGACATTGGCCCAGATATAAACTTCTTACCTTTACCCCTGAATTTAGCCTTGATGTGACAGCTAATTATAACAATATCTCTACAGAATTAGGTTCATTTGAATGTATAAAAAAGATTTATAAGGATTATTATCAAGGACAGTTACTCAAGGGAGAAGGACCAAAGACAGGGCAATATCCATCATTTGGAGGAGAAAGAACATCTGCCGGTAATAAACGAAAATATGAATTGAGAAGCAATTGGTATCCTAAATGGAAAGCGGTGGAAAGGACAGCACTTACCTATACCCGCACCGATGATAAAACTCAAAACCAAAGTTCCTTATCGAAGACATTAACCGATTCTTATGTTACCGATACAGGCATTAATTTATTAACCGTATTGCCTAAATATAGCCAATTATTAGGCACATCATCTTCAGACAGGACATATTTTAATACTAAATATACCTGGACAAAAACAGAATCAAACCAGACAACGATTAAAACAGACATTAACCCATCGCTCACCTGGAACCGCAAATGGAGGGAAGGATTGGGTACCATCTTTACCTTATCCCATCAAAATTCTAAAACAAAGAAACAGGGAGGACTCAATGATTTTGTAGTCAATACCTCACCGAGTTTTCAAATAAAACATGATATTAAAAGACCAAAGCCGGTTAAACTTCTATTTGGACGCAAGATTACCTTACAAAGAAAACTTGAAACTACCACCATCTTTAAGATTAACTTGCAGAAAGAAGGAACGAATAACAGGGTGACCAAAAATCTAAATGCCTATTCTGTTAATATGACTGGAAGTTATGAATTACAAAAGAATGTCAAAAGCACATTAGGAGGTAAATTAGGCTATACCCGGAATAAATTAGAAAAGGATAAGGATTTTTATGGCTATGAGGCAGGATTCAGGGTGACATTTACATTTTAAGAGGGTTCAAAGGTTTAAGGGGGCAAGGGGAGGAGAATTCACGAAAGAAATTCTTTATAGCACCTGTTAACCAAAACTTTTCGACCTGTGCAATCGACATTTATTGACAATTTGTAAGAATTCAGGTAAAATG
>JASEHU010000102.1 GCA_030018635.1 bacterium | reverse complement strand
TTCTCCTGCAAATTGCTCATGCCATTAGACAATTAATGGTCAAAGGCAATTTACTCAAAAACATTGTCAAGGTTTTTGGTAGCTTCAAAAACTTCACCAGGGAATTTTTGTTTGCCTTTAGCAGACAATTGATTGATGGAGTCAATATCCTGGAAAGTCTTACTCAACCTTACCAGATTCGCATAGACTCTTCTTAGGTCAGATACCTTTTTTGTTCCAGCAACCCCTCTTCTTTCTACTTTAATATGTTAGCATATTTTTATCGTGGCTGCAATCTTTTTTGACTCCAATATTTTTGATATATTAGGAGACACAGGATAAAACTGTCCTTTTTAAGTTAATATATCATCTTGTCCCCCAATCGTACCTTAAAAAGAAGAACCCTGGAAATTTACTCTTCAGAACTGCCTATTTCAAAAACCTCTTGACAATCACCTCTATATGTGTTAAAATACCTTAATGGGATGTTTGATTAGTTTCAATACAAACAACCTTCAAAGTATCCAGACCGATATTTTAGTTATTGGTAGTGGTGTGGCCGGGCTTATGGCGGCAATCGAAGCGGCGAAATATGGTAAAGTGCTGATAATTACAAAGGATAACCTACGCGAGTGTAATACAGAGATTGCTCAAGGTGGTATAGCCGCAGTTCTATCCACAAATGATTCCTATTCCGCCCATATTCAGAATACATTAACGGTAGGGGATGGATTATGTAATGAAGAGGCGGTTAAGGTATTGGTTGAAGAGGGTCCATCGCGGGTTCGGGAACTTATTGAGTTTGGGGCAAATTTTGATAAGGAAAAAGGTCAATTCCTATTCACCCAGGAAGGGGGACACTCAACAAGAAGAATAATCCATGCCAAGGGTGATGCGACGGGCACAGAGGTTGAAGAGACCTTGATTGCTAAGGCACAACTACAAGAAAATATTCGCATCTTAGAACATACCTTTACCATAGACCTGCTTTGTGAGGACAATGTCTGTTATGGTGCTCTGGTGCAGTTAAAAGATAAAAGATGGGTGATTTTTGCCCAGCAGACGATTATTGCTACAGGTGGGATTGGTCAGATTTATCGCGAGACAACTAATTCCATTACAGCAACAGGTGATGGGATGGCATTTGCCTATCGTGCCGGAGCTACCTTGATGGACATGGAATTTATTCAATTCCATCCGACAACACTCTATATTGCCGGGGCATCCCGAGCATTAATCTCTGAGGCTGTCCGCGGAGAGGGAGGAATTCTGAAGAATAAATATGGGGAACGCTTTATGCTCAAGTATCATCCATCATTAGAATTAGCCCCACGGGATGTCGTCTCACGCAGTATCATCACCGAACTAAAATTAACAGACGATTCCCATGTCTATTTAGATATGACCCATTTAGATAAGAAATTATTAGAGAATAGATTTCCAAATATAATGAGGGTTTGCTTATCCTTTGGACTTGATATAAGAAAGGATTTAATCCCGGTTAGACCAACGGCTCATTATACCATAGGTGGAATTAAAACGGATATAAACGGGCAGACTACGATAGACAGATTATATGCCTGTGGAGAAACGGCTTGCGTAGGTGTGCATGGGGCTAATCGTTTAGCCAGTAATTCACTCTTAGAAGGATTGGTTTTTGGTTATAGAGTCGGACATAGCGCCGGCACCGCCACAAATAAAATAGAATCCTTCCCCAATATCTCTAACACCATTGACGATAGATATATAGAGGAATTAAACATAGAGGATGTGAGAAATTCACTCAAAAGTTTAATGTGGCGTGATGTGGGTATCGAACGAGAAAGGGATAAACTGCTTGCCGGTCAAAAAGAAATAGACTTCTGGTCATCCTATGTCTTACGGAAAGAATCCACAACTCAAGCAGGGTTTGAACTACAAAACCTGCTGACGATAGCCAGACTTATCCTCCAGTCGGCCCTTAGGCGTGAGGAGTCAAGAGGGGTGCATTATCGCAAGGATTTTCCGCAAAAAAATGATGTCGAGTTTAAGAGACATATCGAATTAGGTATCAGGAAACATTAAGAAAATCGGGATGGTTCACTTTTGTGTGAAAGTTTGCGGTTAGAAAATGGAAATTAGAAATTGGAGATTAGATTCTTACGCTTTCTCCAATTTCTAATTTCTAATTTCCAAAAGAAATCACAGGAAAAAACAATGAAAATGAACCGTCCCCAAATGAAGCGATTTGAATTTTTTGAGCATACCGCAGATATTGGTGTTATTGCCTATGGCAAGACCCTGAAACAGGCTTTTGCTAATTGTGCCTACGGGATGTTTTCTATCCTGGTGGGGAACTTGAATCAGGTTAATACCTCCAAAACCGTAGATGTGGAGGTCAAAGGCAATGACCTCCAGGAAATTTTAGTTGCTTTTTTAAGCGAATTGTTGTATAATCATACTGTAGGGAATTTAATACTTAAAAAATTCAGCGTAAAAGAGATAAGTGATACCTTTCTTAAGGCAAAGGCGTATGGAGAGGGATATGACCCGAATAGACATGAACTATTGCACGAGATTAAAACCGTAACCTACCATCAATTGAAGATAGAAGAAAAAGAAGGGTATTTCAGAATTCAGGTGATATTTGATATTTAAAGGCATCAGAAGAGATAACGGACAGGTATCGCCATTTTGTTAGGCGAAAAAGGTGTGATTTAAATATTTAGGAAGGGGAGGTCTTTTTGAATGGTAACAATCAAAGAAGTTGCTGTTGAAACTATAAAACGATTGCCAGAGAGGTGTTCAACTGAAGACATAATGTACGAAATAAACTTTGTTTCTCAAGTCCTTGACGGTTTTAAAGATGCAGAAAGAGGGAAACTATTGACTACAGAAGAACTTCTCAAAAGGGTTGAAGAATGGGCAAGATAAAATGGACTGAAAAGGCAATGAACAATCTACAAGCAATTCATGATTATATAGCTCGGGATTCGAAAATATATGCGGCCAGATTTATAAAGTCTCTCATCTATGCAACCTTAAAACTCGAAAAAATGCCTTGGTGTGGTCGTATTGTACCTGAGTTGAAAGAATATGGTTTTAGAGAAGTTATCTTTCGGAATTATAGAATTGTTTATAGAATTATAGAAGGTTATAATGATGTTGAGATTCTTGCAGTTGTGCATTCTGCTCGTGATTTCAAAACAGCTTTTAGTCAAGAATGGGAATTGTAAAAGCTTGTTTTTCGCCTAACATATACTGTTTATGGTTTGAAGATAGAAGGGAGAAGAAAATGAAGGTTGGGGCTATTTTAGCGGCTGGCGGTAAAGGTGTCAGACTTGGTAATCAAACACCAAAGCCATTTATTATGTTTAACCATCACCCATTGATTTATTATTCTTTAAAGGTGCTTTCTACCTCAGCGTTAGTTGATTATATCTTAGTTGTTGTCGAGCGGGAACACATTGCCTATTGTCAACGGGAGATTGTAGAAAAATATCAATTCACAAAGGTATTTAAGATAGTTGAAGGAGGAAAAGAACGTCAGGATTCGGTTTATAATGGGTTAAAAGAGATAACTCCAGATACGGAGTTAGTCCTGATTCATGACGGGGCAAGACCCTTTGTCAGCCAGCAATTGATTGAGGAAACAATATTTGCGGCGAAAGAAACCGGTGCGGCTGTTCCAGGGTTATCACCAACAGATACAATTAAATCAATAAATCATGGGCAGTGGGTGGAAGAAACCCTTGACCGTGATAGTTTGGTGATGATTCAAACACCACAGGTTTTTAAATACGAACTGCTTAAAGATGCCTACGAAAAGGCATACGAGGATAATTTCTATGCAACGGATGATGCCTTACTCGTGCGGCGACTTGGGGGAAAAGTAAAATTGGTCAAAGGAGCACCTGAAAATATCAAGATTACCTTTCCACACGACCTATTGGTAGCAAAGGCGATATTAACACTTAGGAGTGACAAAAACTTATGATACATCTAATCCAAAATCGTGCTACCTCTCAACAGATAAATGAAATGCTTGAATCACTTGAGACATACATTAAATTAGCTGTGGATATCCAAATGGGTATTTTGGCTGGTGGTGGTGAACTCCATGCAGATTGTGAGGAGGTGCTCTTAAATAATGGGAGTAATCAAGAAAATATTTGGGGTGCAGATTGGTATCCCAAAACCAAAAAAGTCTTTTTCGAATCCTTTATCAATATCCGTCCTAGAGACAATAACAGAAGTATGTTGATTCAAGACCCGTTAACAAGAAATCTTGTTGAAAAAACAGTAAGAGAATTTTTGGAGATTGAGTAATGGAACAAAAAAATCTATACAACCGCTTTATTAAATATAAATGGCCACAACAATTGGGAAATTTAGCATCTACTTTAGCAAGATTGAGTTCTCTATCCACCAAAGTTGATTATGATGAGATTTCAAAAAATCTATTGCGTGAAGCAACATTACTTATTGAATGGTGTACTACCAATATCCCTCAGAGGTTACACAGTGATTTAGCGTTTATACAACGTGAATTGTGTTATTGGCGTAAAGTTCCTTTAAAATCAGAAATCAGGAACTTGCTTTCTCTAAGATGCCGAATTATGTCTGATCATTTACTCGATATATCAGGATTGCTGAATAATAAATAGGGATGGTGCAATAAAATGCGTGTAGGCATAGGGGTTGATGTTCATAAATTAGTTAAAGGCAGAAAATTAATACTTGGTGGCGTAGAAATACTTTATGAGAAAGGATTAGAAGGGGATTCTGACGCAGATGCCCTGACCCATGCGATTATTGATGCACTGTTAGGTGGAATTGGAAAGGGTGATATTGGGGCGACCTTCGGGGTAGGGACACCGCAAGTAATGGGAATTTTGAGCATTACCTTGTTAGAGAAGGTCTATGAAATAATTGAGGAGAAACACTTCATTATAAATAATATCGATGCCACTATCATTGCCGAGAAACCAAAATTAAGCCCATACCTTGGCCAGATGAAAAAGAATATTGCCCGAGCAATCAACATAGAGGAAGAGGAGGTAAATATTAAGGCTACTACGGCGAAAGGACTTGGGATAATTGGAGAAAGTGGGGCCATCGCTTCAATAGCCGTAGCCAGTGTAGTTAAGATAGGGTAATGAATTGAAAATTATGAATTATGAATTATAAATTATAAATTAAAGACTCTTCTTAATTTATAATTCATAATTCATAATTCATAATTTTACGAGGTGGGTTATTATGACACAAAAGGTTAGAGTCCGATTTGCACCCAGTCCAACAGGATATTTACATCTTGGTGGAGCAAGAACTGCTTTATTTAATTGGTTATTTGCCAGACACAATAACGGTGCCTTTATCTTAAGGATTGAAGATACCGATTTAGAAAGGAACGAGGAGATAAATGTCGGCACTATTATTAGTTCCTTGAAATGGCTTGGGCTTGAATGGGATGAGGGGCCTGAGGTAGGTGGGGCTTTTGGCCCCTATCGCCAACAAGAGAGATTGCAGATTTACTGGGAATATGCCGCTCAACTCTTACAAATTGGTGCAGCGTATTATTGTTATTGTAGCGAGGAGGAATTAGAGGCAAAGAGAAAACTGGCTATCCATACAAAAGGGGTTACAGGCTATGATGGCAAATGCAGGCATTTAACAAATGACCAGAAACTGGCATTCGAGTCCGAAGGTAGAAAACCTACCATCAGATTTGAAATTCCTGTCCTAAGCCAAACTGAATCTGGTTCAGGTAAGATTGTGGTTAATGATTTAATTCGTGAGGAGGTGGAATTTTCACCAGAGGTCCTTCCTGATTTTGTGATTATCCGTTCTGACGGTGTCGCCGCCTATAATTTTGCCGTGGTCATCGATGACTACCTGATGAAGATAACCCATGTCATTCGCGGCGAGGACCATTTATCAAATACCCCAAAACAAATATTGCTTTATCAGGCACTGGGTTTTGACCTGCCTCAGTTTGCCCATTTACCGATGATTTTAGGGCCGGATGGGGCAAGATTTTCCAAGCGTCATGGGGCAACATCTGTAGAAGCATATCAGGAACTTGGGTATTTGCCAGAGGCAATGATTAATTATTTAGCCCTGCGTGGTTGGTCCCCACCGGAATTGGACAAGGAAATTTGCTCTATGGAGGAACTAACTAAGGATTTCTCTTTAGAGCGGGTGGTGAAAAGCCCGGCTATTTTCAACTTAGAGAAATTAAACTGGATGAACGGGCATTACATCCGAAATACGGATTTAATCAGATTGACTAAGTTAGCCATTCCTTATTTGAAAAAGAAGGGCTGTGTAACCTGTTGTGGTGATTTCGAATGGTTGACAACAGTGGTTGATTTAGTTGCATCTCATCTGAATTGCCTGTCGGAGATTACCGGCCAGGTTGATTTTATATTTAATCCGAAGGTAATTTTAGAAGATGAGGCAAAAGAGGTCTTAAAGGGAGAAAAAGCGGCCAATGTATTGGATTGTTTTTCTAAGATGTTAGACCGGATGGATGAATTGGTTCCGGAAAAGATAGCGGAAATGATAAAGGCGGTAGGAAAAGAAACAGGGTCAAAAGGCAAGGAATTATTTATGCCTATTCGAGCGAAATTGACCGGTAAGATACACGGGCCCGAATTACCTAAAATCATAGCGGTATTAGGCAAGGAGGTTTGCCTAAAGAGAATTAAAAAGGAGGAATAGAAATGGCAGCGGTTGCTATCCAATTAGATTATACTCCAGCAACAATTAATATTTCTAAGTTAGCTAATCTGTTGGTAAATTTAACTCTTAATCAAAGAAATGAATTAGAATTGTTATTGGATGAAAATGCCCTAAAAGTCTTAGAAGAATCTGATAAAGATATTAAGCAAGGGAGAACTATTGCAATTGAAAAATGGTAGAAAAAGCTACTCAATAGAAATGACTAATACTTGCCATAGTATCTATCGAAAACTTAATGAAAGATTGAAAGAAAAGATTAAAACCGAAGCTAAAAATATAGCAAAGAATCCATATAAATATGAGCAACTTTCAAATCTACCTGTTAAAATAAGAAGTTATCATTTTAATTATGAAGGAATTACTTACAGGATTGCATATGAGATTGACGAGAAAGAAAAACTTATATACATAAAGTTAGTAAATACAAGAGGGTGTGGCTACTTTAGGACGACGGAAAAAAGGGGCTTTTACCTTGCTTTTAGG
>JASEHU010000101.1 GCA_030018635.1 bacterium | reverse complement strand
TTTTATACTTTTTTAGATGCCTCACTATAATTAAGCTATAATAGGACACCACCCGGAATTCAATTAAAATTAGGTTGAACATCCAGTTCTATCCATGTTTCTCTAGATGATGGATAGCGGTCTAATTGTATCTGTTCTGAGGAGATACCGCATGATTCTTCTGGGCTCATGCCAAATTCGTCAGCAGATTCTATATAAAATTTAATTATTTCTTTTAATCGCCCGATTGCCTCCTGAATGGTCTTTCCATAACTATAAATTTGTAATTTGGGATAAGAGGCAATGTAGGCTTGTTCTTCATCTTTAAAGACTTGTAATAATCCGATTTTCAACGAAAATCCTCCTTGAACATTTTATCGGCATATCCTCTAAAAATCTTTAATTCAATCGGGTGGAAAGAATTATGTTTAGCGGGATTCGAGGTTTGGGAATAAGTCATATAGGTCATATAAGTTCTATTCTTCCCGCACCCTTTAACTGAGGCATTACTTCAAAAAAACTTTTCCTTGACATAAATAGTGAAATGTATTATAATTATAGCCAGTCAAATATATAAAACAAAAGGAGGATGAAAAGTTTATGTTTAAAGTTGAAAGCAAGCTCGGAAGAGAAAAGCTGGGTCTGGAAACAGGTGAATTAGCTAAACAAGCCAATGGAAGTGTCAAGGTGACCTATGGAGATACGGTTCTCATAGTCACTTCAGTCGTAGCTAATGAGGTAAATGAAGATAAGGATTTTTTTCCTTTAACCGTAGAATACCAGGAAAGATTTTATGCGGCCGGTAGAATTCCTGGAGGATTTTTTAGACGAGAAGGAAAATTATCAGAACGGGAGATTTTAAGTTCAAGACTTATTGATAGACCACTTCGCCCATTATTTCCTGAAGGATTTCTAAATGAGGTTCAAATAGTAGCTACTGTAGTATCTGTTGATGATAATCTGCCAGATGTTCTGGGTATCATAGGAGCCTCGGCCTCACTTTATATCTCGGATATTCCCTTTACTACCCCGGTGGGAGCAGTGAGAATAGGCAGGATTAATCAGGAGTTCATCATTAATCCTACCCAGCAACAAAAAGAGGAGAGTGAATTAGATATTATTGTAGCCGGGACTAAAGATGCGGTGATAATGCTTGAGGCTGGAGCCAATCAAGTTGATGAAAAGGTAATTTTAGAGGCAATCGATTTTGCACAACCCCATATTCAACAAATTATTGAGTTACAGGAGGAATTAAGAAAAAAGGCAGGAAAAGCCAGGATGTCGTTTTCTCCACCTGTAATCGAAGAAGAAATTGCCAGGCAGGTTCGGGAATTGGCTATCAATTCGATTAAAGAGGCAGTCTTTATCGAGGATAAACTTTCAAGGAATGAAAAGATTAATCAGACAACAACAGATACCATTAATCGGTTAATCTCAGTTTTTCCTGATAAAGAAAAACAAATTCGTGCTGTAATAGAGACGATTCTAACAGAGATCATTCGAAAATCTATTTTAAAAGAAGGCAAAAGACCTGACGGTAGAGATTTAACAACAATCAGACCAATAGGATGTCAGGTAGGGGTGCTACCGAGAACACATGGCTCGGCATTATTTAGTCGTGGACAAACCCAGGGTTTAGTCGTTACTACCTTAGGCACAATAGACGATGAACAGATGTTGGACAATATCGAAGGGAAGAAATTCAAGCAATTTATGCTTCATTATAATTTCCCACCATTTAGTGTCGGTGAAATCAAGCCGATGAGGGGACCTGGCAGACGAGAGACCGGGCATGGGGCTTTAGCTGAACGCTCACTCCTGTCGGTTATTCCTCCCAAAGAAAAATTCAGTTATACTATCAGGGTAGTCTCGGATATTTTGGAATCGAATGGTTCTACTTCAATGGCCTCTGTTTGTGGAGGCACACTTTCTCTAATGGATGCTGGCGTTCCAATTGTTGCCCCGATGGCCGGGATAAGTATCGGTTTAATAAAGGAAGATGACCAGTTTGCCCTGTTGACTGATATTACAGGATTAGAGGATGGTTATGGTGATATGGATTTCAAGGTAGCTGGGACTAAAAATGGTATTTGCGGGATTCAATTAGACATTAAAATAGCCGGGATAAGTAGAGAAATTATTGCCGCTACCTTTGAGGCGGCTAAACAGGCCAGACTCTATATCTTAGCCGAGATGGAAAAGGCCATTGCGGAGCCAAAAACAGAGATTTCTGAGTATGCCCCTAAAATTGTGACTATAACTATCCCCACCGATAAAATCAGGGATGTCATCGGACAGGGAGGAAAGGTAATCAAGAATATCATCGCTACTACCGGGGCAAAGGTTAATGTTGTTGATGATGGAACAGTTACTATTGCCGGGCCGGATAAAGAATCTACCGAACAAGCATTAGATATGATTGAATACATCATTGCCGATGCAGAGGTAGGTAAAACTTATCAAGGCAAGGTTATGAGAATAACCAGTTTTGGTGCATTTGTAGAGATATTGCCTGGAAAAGAAGGACTGGTCCATATTTCTCAATTGGCTGATTATCATGTTAAAAATGTAGAAGATGTCCTCAGTGAAGGTGACGAAATATTGGTCAAGGTAATTGGTATCGATGAACACAATAGAATAAGTTTAAGTAAAAAAGCAGTCAGTAAAACATAAGTCGTATAAGTCAAGGTCCTATATGTATCACAAAGAAACATTTCCAAATGGAATAAAAGTCGTTATTGAAGAGATACCTTCAGTCCACTCTGTCTCCATAGGTGTCTGGGTAAGTGTTGGTTCAAGGGATGAAAAGGCAAAAGAAAATGGAACCTCTCATTTTTTGGAACACATGATTTTCAAAGGCACAAAGTCAAAAACGGCACTAGCGATTGCTCAAACAATGGATTCTATTGGTGGACATGTTGACGCCGCTACCGGTCGCGAACATACCTGTTATTATGCCAAAGTGCTCGATAAACATCTTCCCACAACCATAGAATTACTGGCAGATATATTCTTTAATTCTGTCTTTAACCCCATTGAAATCTCGAAAGAAAAACAGGTAATTATAGAAGAGATAAAGATGTATGAGGATACTCCGGATGAGTTGATTCATGACCTGTTTGCTCAAACCATCTGGAAAAATTACTCATTAGGACAACCAATCTGGGGCAATTTGAATGTAATTAAAGAGACTACTCAGGATAAACTAATCAATTTTTGGAATACCCATTATACCCCTGGTGAAATTGTCATTTCTGTTGCCGGACATATCCAAAAGGATGAGGTTGTCAACCAATTATTCAAGTTTTTTAGTCAGCATACCGGTAGTAATTGGCGGGCAAAAGAGACGGTGCCGGTATTTAATTCTAACTCGATTTTCCAATTTCGTAAATTAGAACAAATACATCTGTGTCTTGGAACCCCCGGACTTTCATCTGTAGATGAAGATAGGTATATATTAAGAATTTTAACTACTATTTTAGGTGTAGGAATGAGTTCGAGATTATTTCAAAAGATTCGTGAAGAGAGTGCTTTGGCCTATAATGTTCATGCCTATCCATTATCTTATAAAAATGCAGGGGCTTTAGTTGTCTATGCCGGCGTAAGCCCTAAAAATTACAAAGAAACAACCCGGATAATCTTAGATGAGTTCAATACCCTCAAGACCGAATTAGTCAGTGAACAAGAATTACTTAATGCTAAGGAAAAACTTAAAAGTGCCCTCTGGTTAAACTCGGAAGATACATCTTATCGGATGAGCAGATTAGCCGAACAGGAGATTTATTTTCATAAACTTTTTAGTATCGAGGAGACATTGGAATTGATTGATAAGGTTAATTCAACTGATATAAAAAGATTAGCTCAGGAGTTATTCAAGAATGAATATTTGTGTCTGACCACTATCGGACCATTGAGAAAACAGGAGTTAGGAGTTAGGGGTTGAGTGTAAAAGAAAATACCCTTCTCACCCCTTAACCTCAAACCCCTGTTTTCTTGAGGATAAGTAGATGAAGGAAGAGAAAAAAATACCGGAGTTTAAAATTATCCATGAAGTAGCCGGAATAGTAATATTAGGGCTGGCTCTTTTAATTTTAGTTTGTTTGATTGTCTCTGAATATGCCGGTGGGGTAGGCAGTTGGATAGCTGAGTCCTTACAGAATGCCCTGGGAGTCGGGGCATATCTTTTACCTGTTATCCTGGGTATGTTAGGTTTCAGGAGATTTAAGGGCGAAATAACCGGGTCATTTATCAGAGGCCTGGGTGGGTTATTGCTTTTGATTTCTACCTCTGTTTTTGGTGCACTGCTTCATGAAATCTGGATAGATATTGATGGAGGAGGGGTAGGTATTGCCATTGGTAATTGGTTAAATCAGGGTTTTGGTTCAGGAGCCTGGGTAATCAATCTTACCTTTTTTGCCCTTGGATTTATTCTATTCACTGAATCTTCACTCATCCCAAGGATTAATTTTTTTAAAAAGGTAATTCTTTCCCCACTCAAATTATTTAGTTTCATGGTCGAAAAAGTAGCTCCTGAAGAAGACGATGTAGAGATAGAAGAATCTCCTAGAAAGAAACGGATTAGAAAGGAAGAACCACCGGCCACACCACGCATTATTTTACCTTCGAATACCATTCCTAATAATCATCTTAAAGAACATGCTCTCAAAGATGAAATTATGGCACATCCATATCAACTTCCTTCTTTATCTCTTCTCAATGATTCTCTGCCAGCCTCAGAAAAAGACCTGAAAGAGGATTTATTACTTATCTCAAAACTTCTGGAAGAGACACTGGGGGATTTTGGGATTGAGGCAAAGGTAGTCCAGGTCAATCGAGGGCCTGTGGTAACCAGTTTCGAGGTTCAACCCGCCGCTGGAACTAAGGTAAGCAGTATTGTCAATCTTTCTGATGATATAGCCCTTTCCTTAGCCGCACCCACCATTCGTATAGAAGCACCCATCCCTGGCAAACAGGTAATTGGTGTTGAGGTGCCAAATCGTAAGGCAACGCCTGTCTGTATAAAAGAGGTTTTGTCCAGTGATGCCTTTATCAATTCCCCATCTCCGCTTAGTATTGCCTTAGGCAAGGATATTTTTGGTAAGCCTATCATCACCGATTTAATAGAAATGCCTCATCTCTTAATAGCCGGTGCTACCGGGAGTGGAAAAAGTGTCTGTATCAATACGGTCATTACCAGTATGTTATATAAAGTTTCCCCTTATGAGGTAAAATTTGTCATGATAGACCCTAAACGGGTTGAATTGACTATCTATAATGGCATCCCTCATCTACTATTTCCTGTTATTGTTAATGCTAAAGAGGCTATAAAGGTTTTAAGTTGGTTAGAGCGGGAAATGGAATCAAGGTATGAAAAACTTGCCCAGGTAGGGGCAAGGGATATAGAAAATTATAATAAAAAAATGAAATTGAATCAGGAACAAGGCAAGCCTCTTTATTACATAATTACGATTATAGATGAATTGGCAGATTTAATGACCGGTCCTTCTCAAAAAAATTGTGAAGCCTCAATTACCAGACTCTCTCAAATGGCCAGAGCTATCGGTATTCATTTAGTTTTAGCGACGCAAAGACCATCAGTAGATATTATTACCGGTGTAATTAAAGCCAATTTCCCATCCCGAATTGCCTTTCAGGTATTCTCTAAGGTTGACTCAAGAACTATCTTAGATGGAATTGGGGCTGATAAACTATTAGGTAAGGGCGATATGCTTTTCTTACCTGCCGGTGCCCCTAAACCTACACGGATTCAAGGCTCTTATGTTACCAATACAGAGGTAGAAAAAACGGTTGATTTTATTAAAAACCTGCAAATCCATATACCGTCTGAACAGATTGATTTTAAAAAAGAAATTGAAATTGAAGATGAAGATACTGATGATGGTGATGATGAATTATATAATGAAGCACTCCAGATAGTTACCAGAGCGGGTTATGCCTCTACCTCTATGATACAACGGAGATTAAAGATTGGGTATAATCGAGCGGCAAGATTAGTAGAAATGATGGAGCAGGATGGCTATGTAGGTCCTGCGGATGGAAGTAAACCGCGACAGGTTTATATTTCACCTGAAGATTTAAAAGAATAAGACTTATAAGTCTTATAAGACCTATTATTTTCTTTAAAAGGGAATAAAAATGAGTAAAATAGGAGAGTTCTTAAGAAAAAAACGAGAATTAGAGGGAATATCTTTAGACGATATTGCCAATCAAACTATGATTGCTAAAAAATATATAGAGGCATTGGAACAGGGAAATCATGACATTTTTCCGGCAGAGGTCTATGCAAAAGGATTTTTACGCAATTATGCTAATACCATTGGATTTAATGAAAAAGAAGTAAATGAATTAAACGCTCAATATGAATTAGAATGGCAAGAATCTCATTTCGATGAGACTTATTCTGATGAAACGCGTTTCGGTGAAACTCGTTTCGGTGAAACTCGTTTCGGTGAAACTCATCCCACAGGGCAGATATCAAAATCGCAAGCGAAGATAGCTTTTGCAGAAAAAACCAATACCTTGCTTTATTTGATTATTTTTATATTAATCATTAGTCTATCTGGACTGCTAACCTTTTATATTACCATGCAGAAAACCTCACATTATCCTGACCCGGCTAAGATATTAGGAGAAGAAGATATCTCTAATGCAGAAAATGCCATTGGAAAAAGAATAGAAAAGATTAAAGATATCATCAAACAGGAAATAGATAAATCTGTAGTTATCAAACCTGCGGATAAGATTAGTAAAAAGGTTTTGGTAGAGGCATTTGCTTCGGAAAAGGTCTGGCTGCGGGCTGTTATTGACAACAAAAAAACTGAGGAAGTTATTTTAGAACCAGACCAAAGGAGAAAATGGCAGGCTGATGAAAAGATATTTTTGACTATTGGAAACGCAGGTGGGGTAGTATTTAAATTAAACGAGGAATACATTGGTGCATTAGGAAGAAAAGGAGAGGTAAAAAAGATATTAGTTACTGCCAGTGGTCAAAAAATAATAAATACTCAAGAGACTATTCAAAAAGAAGAAAAACCGGATTCTAAACTATTAGAACCCGGCACGCCATCATCAATACCTGCCATACCTATTACAGATAAACTACAATCTACTTCTATCACCACATCAGAATAGAGAAATTGGTAGGAAGGATTATGTTTAGCCAGCAATTCTCATTATGAAAATGTGTAAGCAATGAGAAGTGGAGAATAGGGAGA
>JASEHU010000100.1 GCA_030018635.1 bacterium | reverse complement strand
CCAAACTTGTTTGGGGATAAAAAGATAGAGATAGTAAAAGAGGAGGAGCAACCGAAATTTTCCTCAAACCTTGAACCTCGAACTATGAACCTTGAGATGGCAAAGACGCAGGAGCAGCCGAGACATATTCTGCCTCCACCGATTAAGGAATTCAAGGTTGAGCCTGAGTTAGTATTCGGGACAACGGTTAAGGATGAGAAGATGGAACAGGCAAAGATGCAGGAGCAACCGAGACATATTCTGCCTCCACCAATTAAGGAAATAAAGGTTGAGCCTGAGTTAATATCTGGGACAATGGTTAAGGATGAAATTGAATACGGAGTCCCAAATTTATTTGGGGAAATCCTTCAACAAGTTGAGGCATCTGTTGAGGCACCTGAGGTGATTGGTTACGAAAGCCCAAACTTGTTTGTGGAAGAAAAGATAGAGATGGCAAAGATGCAGGAGCAACCCAAACATATCATGCCACCACCAATTAAGGAGATAAAGACTGAGCCTGAGTTAGTAGCTGGAACAACGGTCAAGGATGAAAAGATGGAGATGGTAAAAACGCAGGAACAACCCGAAACAACTGATTATGGAAGCCCAAACTTGTTTGGGGATAAAAAGATAGAGATAGTAAAAGAGGAGGAGCAACCGAAATTTTCCTCAAACCTTGAACCTCGAACTATGAACCTTGAGATGGCAAAGACGCAGGAGCAGCCGAGACATATTCTGCCTCCACCGATTAAGGAATTCAAGGTTGAGCCTGAGTTAGTATTCGGGACAACGGTTAAGGATGAGAAGATGGAACAGGCAAAGATGCAGGAGCAACCGAGACATATTCTGCCTCCACCAATTAAGGAAATAAAGGTTGAGCCTGAGTTAATATCTGGGACAATGGTTAAGGATGAAATTGAATACGGAGTCCCAAATTTATTTGGGGAAATCCTTCAACAAGTTGAGGCATCTGTTGAGGCACCTGAGGTGATTGGTTACGAAAGCCCAAACTTGTTTGTGGAAGAAAAGATAGAGATGGCAAAGATGCAGGAGCAACCCAAACATATCATGCCACCACCAATTAAGGAGATAAAGACTGAGCCTGAGTTAGTAGCTGGAACAACGGTCAAGGATGAAAAGATGGAGATGGCAAAAACGCAGGAACAACCCGAAACAACTGATTATGGAAGCCCAAACTTGTTTGGGGATAAAAAGATAGAGATAGTAAAAGAGCAGGAGCAACCGAGACTTTTTCCGAATCCCGAATCCCGAATCCCGAATCCCGAGATGGCAAAGACACAAGAGCAACCGAAATTTTCCTCAAACCTTGAACCTCGAACCATGAACCTTGAGATGGCAAAGGCGCAGGAGCAGCCCAAACATATTATGCCGCCACCAATTAAGGAAATGAAGGCTGAACCTGAGTTAGCAGCCGTGACAACGGTTAAAGATGAAAAGATAGAGATGGTAAAGACGCAGGAACAACCCAAACATATTATGCCACCACCAATTAAGGAGATAAAGGCTGAGTCTGAGTTAATAGTTTGGACAACGGTCAAGGATGAAAAAATAGAGATGGCAAAAACGCAGAAACAACCCGAAACAACTGATTATGGAAGCCCAAACTTGTTTGGGGATAAAAAGATAGAGATAGTAAAAGAGGAGGAGCAACCGAGACTTTTCCCGAATTCCAAATTCCGAATTCCAAATCCCGAAATGGCAAAAACGCAAGAGCAACCGAGATTTTTCCAGAATTCCGAATTCCAAATCCCAAATCCCGAAATGAAAGAAATACTTTATGCCTTTATAGAGGAGGCATCTTTACAACTTAAAAAAGGTAAGTCAGAAATTCATATTCAACTTAAACCTGAACATTTTGGTAAATTAGAATTAAGAGTAATCAAACAAGACGATAAAATAACAGCTAAATTTGTGGTAGAAAATATCGAACTGAAAAAATTGATTGAATCAGACCTTGATTCTTTAAAACAAGCTCTTTTAGAAAAAGGCATTGTTTTAGAAGGTATTGAGATATATGTGGGAAAAGAACCGGAAAAGAATTTAGAAAAAAGGCATCAGATGTATGCGGATAATATAAAAATTCTTTCATCTCATACCCGTCAAGGGTATAAAAAAGAGGAAGTGGATACTGATGAAATATTGGTGAATTTAAATCCTAATGGAAATAAATTATTCTGGTTTATTTCGAGAATTGATTTGATTGCGTAAGTCCAATGATTACAATGGGATAGAACCAGAATGCAAATTTTTTTTATTTCCATGTAAAATTTTACTTGACAAATGGAGATTAATTCTATATTATATATAGAAACTTTAGTATAAAAAACTTTAAAGAAAATGGGAGGAGGTAATTTAAAATGATAGGTTCATTTTTTTCAGGGGTAAGTGGTTTAAAAGCACATTTGACATGGTTGGATGTAATTGGTGAAAATTTAGCTAATATTGATTCAACCGGATTTAAACGTTCACGGGTGTCGTTTGAGGACATTCTGAACCAAAATTTCAAGAGTGCCGTAGCACCACGAGGAGATGTAGGTGGTATGATTCCTATGCAGGTTGGTTTAGGAACTACCCTGGCTACTATTCAAACTATTTTTACACAAGGTAAATTACAACCAAGCGAAAAAAACACTGATCTGGCAATTAACGGTGCGAATAGCTTTTTCATCGTTAGTGATGGAATTAGCGATAACTATAGATATACGCGGGCAGGAAGTTTTGATTTTGATAAACTTGGAAGTTTGGTTAATCCGTCAAATGGATTTAAGGTCTTAGGGTGGAATGCGCTAAGAGACCCGATTACCGGACAACTCATTAAAGATTCAGCCAATAGAACAATCATTGATACTACTAATGCATTGACCGGGGTAGAGATAGTAAGAGGGGATATAATGCCTGGTAAAGCAACTGAGTCTGTTGAATTCAAAGGAGATTTAAAGTCAACACAATCATTACCTATAGATGCTACAGACTTGTCATTTATTAAGGGTGTTTCGAGTGTAGTGCCGGTTTCTAAAAATCAGAATGGGATAGATATTAACAAGGAATGGAAGGATGCAGGATTTAATGAAACTCCTGATGGTAAGATTATTATCAATAAAATAGCTTTTAAAGTAGGAGGAGACGGTGGATGGAAAACTCCAAACGAATTGATGAATGCGATTAATATTTCTGCTCAGGCTCAGGTAACTATCAAATATGAGAATGATAGATTTAGTATTATCCCAGATAACGATAAGGTGCAAGTTTCATTAGCTGAAGTGGCTGATACATCGGGCAATGGGTTCTTTACCCAGGCATTTATCACGGCAGGAACAGAGCAAACACCGTTTGTCTATAATACAAGTAATAAATTAAATATTCAGTTTGAGCATCTGCTTGACGCTAATCACCCTGACCGCAATTACTACCGCTGGAAAGCCGTTGACCCTACTACAACAGAATTTATAACTACTAATGCTTACTTCTTCGAACGAGGTGATACACTTCAAGGACCAAATGCTATGGACCCGGGTGGAGCCACTGGTAAACAAATAGGGGTGGGAGATAGTGTTGTTACTGTATTTGACTTAGGTGACCCGGATATTGACCCTGCCTCTCTTGATGTATATGTTACTATGCCGGATGGGACAGCTATGATTGTTTTTAATGGAAAGACACCTATGAGTGCGTTACTTGGGGTACCTGGTGGGATGGGAGGGCTAAGTACTATTTATTACTTTGATGATGATGGTGCTGATGCGAGATTTGGACCATCTTCAAACGGGGTTGACCGTATAGTTTTTTGTTATGCACCTCCTGCAGGGGCAACTATCAAGGTTGATTATGAGAGAAATGGTTTTAATATGCACAATTCTACTGTTGACCCAACGAGGTTACAGGTAAAAATAAACGGTCAAGTTCAACCAGGTATAATGTATAAATTCCGTAATAATCAAGGTGTGGGAGGAAATGATGAGGTTACCTTCTATTCAGTCGTAAGTAATAAAGATGTAGTCAATGATATATTAAATGTTTCAAAACCTTTTGATAAGGCTGGTTTTAATTGGAATGTTGAGCAACTGTTTGGTACGACTCTTGTTCCAAGAAAGGATTTATTGATGAGTAGTCAGGTAACATTTAAATGGAATGGTGGAACATGGACATCTCCTCAGATAAATACCTTTGCTAGTGTGGAAAACTTCATGTCTTTAGTAAAAACAGGAACAAGTGGTATTGTGAGCTTATCTTATGATACTAAAGAAGATAAATTTTTCATGAAAAATACCCAGGCAATTTCAATGGTGCAAACAAATGCAGGTGGGTTTTTGAGTGCTGCTAAACTAAAGGGAGAAGGATTTTATTCTCATCAAACTGCAGTTCCAGCGGGAAAAAGTTGGGTTAGTGTTGCCGCAAATGAAAACCCTCAAAGTCGTGAAAAGATTGTAAAAAACAACCTTGACTTAACTCAATCTTTTCTTAAAGCAGGATTCAATAACAATCCTCCTGCTCTTGACAGCGGTCTTTCTGTTATCTGGGAGGTTCGACCTGGAAGTTGGGCGGCATGGAGTTTGAGTAATGTATGGAGTGATGGTTTGGGAGGCAATGGGATAGGATCAGGAACCGGTACTGTCCAATCATTTATTAATATCTTTAATGATGCCCACTCTGGGAATGCCGTTCCTCCTTATCTTCAAAATGAGGCAATGCCTCTGAGCTTGAGATATGACCCTAAACAAGATAGATTTCAACTTGTCAACACTAATCGTTCAGATTGTGAGGTAAAGATTCGGCAAAATAGTATCGAAGGGTTTCTGACAAAGGGTAATCTACTAACTTCCGGTTTGGCCTGGGTTGATGTTCCTCATTCACCTGTTGAGAAAACAGATATAGTTACAGCAGATTATTACTATAATAAGACGGTGGAAGCAAGAGGAATTCTACAATTGGATAAAGATGGTCGGGTGATTGATAATTTTGTTGATACTGAGGCTTCACCGGTTATTTATAGTAGTGCGAAGATATTAAATGGAAATAAAACTTTAGACTTATCAGGTGGTTGGGACCAATTTGAAGGAGGGACTGTAGATGGAACCATAAAGATTACCTCCAAAAATGGGATATATACTTCAAGGACAATCAGTTCATCTTATTATCCAACGATAAATACCTTACTTGATGAAATTAATGCCAGTCAGGCAAAGGTTGTTATTACTTATCATGCTGATATGGATAAATTTAGCATTAGAAGTCGTGAACAAGGAGATGAAATAATATTAGAAGAAACAGGATTGCATCCATTTTTCTCAGCTACTAATATCGCTATTGGTAAAAAGGTAGGCGGTAATAACAATAGTGTTATGGATTTAGAAGCAGAAGTTCCTGGTCCTGAAGATGGATGGGGGGAAACCACAGGATTATTTGGAACAGGTAGGGATTTCTTTAAGGTAAATATAATGCCTAACATAGTTAGAAGTGAGGATGTGGGTGAAGCAGGTAAAGGAAGACAGGGAACCCAAGTGATTGATGAAGGAGTATGGAGACAAAATACTGCCCTTATTACCTTGAATAATGCTGATGTGGATAAATCAACTATCCTAGTCAGAAATATTACCAGTGGTAATGAACAGGTGCTAAGTAGAAATTCATGGATATTTAAAAATGGCGGAGGCCAGGGAGGAAGAGACCAAATAGAAATTAAGGGGGGAATAACTACCTATAGTTACTTAGTGAGTTATACCAGATTAAATTCCTTTGACTTAGATAATCCCGATGTAGATGAAACTACTTTAAGTGTTAAAGTAGATGGTAGAATTATTTCAAGGTCAGATTGGGTATTTGAGGATAATATGGGTAGCAATGGTGTTGACCGGATTCTTTTACAACCCAATGCAGGGTCAAAATACTATCAGCCAGATCCTTCAGCGAATCCAAACTGGTGGGAGTCTAAAAATCCAGGTACTTTAGGTTCAGGTCAGGTAACTGTTGATTATCGAAAGATTTTTCCAGAGGCAGTAGATGTCTTCATTCCTAATGGGAATAATGGTCCTGAGGATATTGTCATGGAACCGAATGTCTCTGAGACCAGTTATCCAGGTAATGCTATACCTCAATTAGCAGATTCAGGAGTTAAAGTTACATCTAAGTTAAAACTTACATCACAATATCAATCTTCTGCCCCACAAGAGATTTATGATGCCTTTGGGAATCCACAAAAAGTTAACTTTTTGTTTGAGAGATTAAGTTTCAATAAATGGCTATGGTCTGTCATGAATCCGGTAGAAAAGGAAAAGATAGCCGGATATGGGGTATTAGCTTTTACAGGTAAGGGGTTGTTTGATGAAGATAATTCAGAGATTTTCGAATCACCTTCTGATCCATTAACCCCTGGGTTAAGATATAAAGGGATATATTTTGACCCGCCATCTACACCTACTCCACCTGAATTTAACGGGGCACCACCTCCAGAAAAAGGAGCAGACCCAAGTAAAATTTCACCTAAATTTAATCAAATAACTCAATTATCTTCTAATCCATCTACGGTAAAGGTATCTGCTCAAGATGGATATAAAATCGGAAAACTTAAAGAAGAAGAGATGAAGATAAATTCTGAAGGAGTGGTTGTTGCTTCCTACGATAATGGGCAAACTCAAGATATAGCTCAAATAGCCTTAGCTAACTTTGATAATCCAAGTGGATTAGATAAACTTGATGGTACTACCTTTGCCGAAACTGTTAATTCCGGTACCGCTTCTATAGGTAAACCGAAAACAGAAGGAAGAAATGCTATCAGTCCAGGACAATTAGAGAAGTCAAATGTTGATTTGGTCCAGGAATTTGCTGATATGATTATTGCTCAGCGGGCATTCCAGGCGAATTCAAGAACTGTAACTACCGCAGACCAGATGTTTATTGATATCATTGCGATGAAGAGACTATAATTTAAGTAAAAAGTAGCTATAGCCGGATAGAGAAATAAAAAGGGGGAAAGGGGGAAAGTTTTCCCCTTTCCCCTTTATCTTACTTGAAGGATGTTAAATGATTAAAGTAACCAGGCTTAATGGACGCGAATTCTTTATCAATCCACATCAAATTGAGAATTTCGAGGCCACTCCTGATACGGTGATAACCCTTACCAATGGTCCTAAATATATTGTTAAAGAAGATGTTGAAACCATAATTTCAAGAATTATCGAATATCGACAAAAACTTGGGATGGGGGGGAATGAAGATTAATCCGCAGATTTTCTTATTATTATAAGTCCTATAGGTCCTATAGGAC